>JALUUK010000773.1 GCA_027021395.1 Acidobacteriota bacterium | reverse complement strand
CCGTCATCGGCAAGCAGCGACGATTCATCCTGCCGCAGTGCCGATTCCGTCGCATCGACGATGTCGGTCTCCGGGTCGAATTCGTGGATCGCCGCGATGAGCGCCCGCGCGCGAGAGAGGTCGATCGTTGCGGAATCGATTCCCTCGACGCGTCCGTTCATCTCGCGGAAGCGCTCGAGCGGTGTGGTCGCGCGAAGCTCCGGCTGCTCGGCGAGCAACTCCCGGTGCGAGGCCATCGACGGGATCGGTGCGTCTTCGTTTTCGTCTTTCGGCTGAACGACGGGAATCTCTTCGAAGCCGATGCGCAGGCCGTAGACGATATAGTCGAAGATCGCATCCGAGCCGTTTTCGCCGATGACGACCAGGTTGGAGGTGCTCATCGACTCGACCGCCAGCGGCGCGAGACTGCCCCGAGCTGTTACGTGCGCGGTCAGGCCGATGTCGGGATTGGTCACCCAGGCGAAGGTTTCGTCGAGCGCAATCACCGCCCGTCCGTCTTCGAGTCTAGCGCTTCCGCGGGTATAGGTGCCGGCCTCATTGCCTTCGAGAGAGGTGTAAACGATCTTGCGCGACGGTTCGTAGGGATGGTTCTGCACGAAGTTCTTCGCTCCGTTGCCGCTGGTGCTTGAAGAGCCTCTGCCGGCATAAAGAAAGGTTCCACCGTCCCGGTCGTAGAAGTACCCGCCAAAAGCGTTGCCGTAGCCCAAGATTCCACCGTCTCCCCGGGCGACGTAAGCGTATCCGGAGTCGTTTGCGTTCTGGAAATACCCGCCTCTGTCGCTGCCGGATGCGCGGATTCCGTCGTCCCCGAAGCCGATATATGCATAGCCGGTGCTGTCTAGGTCCTTGAAATAGCCGCCCATTTCTGAGCCGTAGGCTTCGATTCCACGGTCGCCGTAGCCGACGTAGGCGTAGCCGGAGTTGTCCGAGTCTTTGAAGTAGCCGCCCATTTCAGAGCCGAAACCTTCGATTCCACGGTCGCCGATGCCGACGTTGGCGTAGCCGCTTTGGTCGCTGTCGGCGAAGTAAGCGCCTCTGTTGTTGCCGTATGCGCGGATTCCGTCGTTTCCGAAGGCGATATACGCGTAGCCCGTGCTGTCTAGGTCCTTGAAGTAGCCGCCCGCGTAGTTTCCGTAGGCACGGATCCCGTTGTCGCCGTAGCCGACGTAAGCGTATCCGGAGCTGTTGGTGTCTTGGAAGTAGCCGCCCGCCTCGGTGCCGAAACCTTCGATTCCACGGTTGCCGATGCCGACGTTGGCGTAGCCGCTTTGGTCGCTGTCGGCGAAATAAGCGCCTCTGTCGCTGCCGGATGCGCGGACGCCTTCGTCCCCGAAGCCGATATATGCATAGCCGGTGCTGTCTAGGTCCTTGAAATAGCCGCCCGCGTAGTTTCCGTAGGCGCGGATCCCGTTGTCGCCGTTGCCGACGTAGGCGTATCCGGAGCTGTTGGTGTCCTTGAAGTAGCCGCCGCCCTTGTCGCCGTAGCTCTCGATCCCGTACGTCTGTTGCCCGGTGGCGTCGATGGTGAGCCGGCTCGCTTTGCTTTGTTGCGTTGTGGATGTGTCGAGGAACTCTTGGGCGGCGCGGCCTTCGAGTCGGCCCGCATTCAGCGCATAGCCCGCAGAGGCGACGGGGATGCGCGGAGAAAGCGTCTCGCTGCCCACCTCCACTTCGAGCCACACGTCGCCGTAGTCGGCGAAGACCTGCGCCAGCGAGGTGTAGTCGCCCGGTCCCGAGCCATCGAGGACTTCGCCGCTGCCGAGTTGCACCGAAAACAGACCGCCGTCGACCGTCACGGCTTGAGTGTTGGCGGCCACATGCCGGTCGACGAGGATCTCATCACCGGCGTTTTCCGCGCTCCAGAAGCGGAAGACCATGTCGTAGCTGCCGTCGAGCGGCGCGTCCGCTGCATCGCGCAGCACGCCCTGGTAATTCATGCGATCCGGCGGTGGCGCGCCCTGCGCGGTGAATCCGACGAATACAAGGACGAGAATGAGAATGATCGCGATTTCCGAACGCTTCATGGCTGCAGCTCCTTTTTCACTCTGCTCCGGCAGAGGTGCTTCCGAGTCTTTGGTGCCCGCGCCGCAGCGACCTGCGTTTCCCGCGGTTTTCCGCCCTCATCGGAGCGAAACTTCCCGCCTCGCACGGCCTGCGGCTTTGAGGAAAAGTCGATCGGAAGGCCGCGACGTTACAGCCGGTGCTACGAATTCGTCATCGCGCCTTCATCCGTGAGATCACGGCAGTGCGTGGCGCCTTCGATCGCCGGGTCGTCCGGTAGAGAGGACGCGCGCTTCGGCTGTCGGGGGACGAAGGGAGCGCCATCGTCGGCCCGTGTGCAAAGGCTCAGAGCATCGAAAGAATCAGGATCGCACTGAAGCCGCCGTGGATGAAGATCGGAAGGGTGAGGCTCTTGGTGCGCAAGGCGACGAGAGCGAGCACGATCGAAAAACCGAAAAAGAACAGGAAGAACGTCGGGTCGAAACGTTCCAGCGCGAAGAGCAATGACGTGATCACGACGGCCGCCCGCGTGCCGATACGTTTCGTGAGGAAAGCCAGAGCATATCCCCGGAAAAAGATCTCATCCGCGGCAGCGGCAAGTATTGCCGGCACGGCGTTTCCCAGCATGCCTAGGCGATCGTTGCCCAGCGGCCAAGCGAAGGCGGCATCGCCGATGACCGCCGGCAGCATCGAGGCGTAAGCCCAAGCCGAAAGGAGCAGCCCCGCGACGATCGCCGAGCCCGCAACGAGGCTTCGGCGGCTCGGTGATGCGAAAAGAATCGGAAAAGGTGGGCGGTCATACCACATCCCTAGTCCGACAAGCCCGAGAAGGCCGGCTTGTATGAGCACCGCCCAAACGAAGAGCGAGATCGGTTCCGAGCGCAAGTCCTCGAAGACGAGCGGCATGTAGGATTTTCCGACGAAGCGACTGTCCCACTTTGCGGCGTCGAGAATCGGGCGAAGCTCCTCCCGAACTGCGATTTCCGGCCGCGCGCTCCCGACGGCGATTTCGAAGCGAAGCGGATTCTCCTCGAGAAGCGCGACGGGAAGCGGTGAGAGCTGTCGCCGAATCTGCTCGAGAAGCAAAGCGGCCGGTATCGCGTCGTGCTGCGGCTCTAGCATCATCTCGATGCGCAGCGAGAGCGGACTCCAGCGCTCGTCGGCGTTCAGGGCAAAGACGAGCGCCAAGATCAACGTCGACAGAAGAGAGATGATCATCAACTGAATCGCCAAGAAGGCGAATGACCTCAGAAGGGCGACCGCCCCACCCGTCTTCATAAGCTCCGGCCTTTCCGATCTGCTGCAGAAACGGCCCGCATGGCGCCCCATTCTAATTCCAATCTGCCCGGAAATCCCTGCGGCGGAACCGGACGGACGTCGCTCCGCGTCCCCTCGCTCGGAAGCGATTCGACGAACTCCTCACGAGCATTCCTCGCGCCGCTCCGGCGCGCATCACCTTGAAACGGCATCTCGGCTGGCTTTCGCATCTCGTGGCTTGCATTTCGCGATACAGTCGCCGAGCAAGCCGCACGTCCCTTGAAAACTACAATCTTCGACGCCGGTCGATCCACAGGTCTTTCGGCACGATTCCCGGCAATTCGAAGCGAGCTTGTCTTGAAACTTGGAGCAGACCCACCGGATCGGGGAATAGGATAGACGAGACCGAGGCGGACGGGCCGAGTAGTGCAAAGTGTCGCGGAGGCGAGTGCGCGGATCGCCCGCGGACCGAGGTACGGCTTTTGTCGCATTTTCCGATTCCCAGAGATCCGCTCCGTACTTTGCGAAAAATTCGCCTGCTTCGGGAGCGGTTGCACAGGTGCGAAACCGCCCGTTCTCGGCGGAAGTAGACCCCGTGAAGGAACCCGCTTCGAGATTCGCCGACGAGATCGAAGCGGTGAACTCGCCGCCCTCCGCCGTTTGAAAGATCACCGAGGTCGTTTTGCTCGCACTCCATCCAAGAACCTCGACGATGGAGGCCTTGGAATCAGTTCCATGCCTCAAATCGACGGGGAGGGAATCGCCTCGGGCTTCGGCCGGTGCGCCGAAGGTACCGATCGGTATCAGAAGGATGGCGAGCACGGTTCGTGGCGGGAGAATCCTAGAAGGGGCGGCCTTGCGCATGACGGTTCTGGTCCTGGTCGACATCACGGCGTCTTCCTCCCCCTTCCGTGGCTTGGAGAGCCATCGAGGGCTTGAGCCCAGCTTGCGTCAAGCCAGCCGGGCGAGTCCATTGTATGCCCTGAACTTTCGTCGTGGGGTCGCAAGCCGCGAAGAACGATTCGGAGCGATCCGCGGGAGTCATGATTCGGGGTGATCTTCATCGTCTTCATCGCAAGGAGTGGGTTTTCTGCGTGAATCTCGTCGCGAAAAACGGCGGCGCCTTTCGATCGTTGCTCATCGTTTGGTGATCATCCTGGTTTTCGTCGATCTTCGCTCAACTCGCAAGTATCAGGATTCCGTTGTAAGCGGCGTGAATGAAGATCGGCAGGAAGAGGCTCTTGGTGCGCAAAGCGACGAGAGCGAGCACGACTCCGAAACCGAAAAAGAAGGGAATGAAGGTCGGTTGCAGGTGGCCTAGCGCAAAGACCAAGGAGGTGATCACCACCGCAGATCGCACACCGATGCGCTCTTTGAGGAAGTGCAGAGCATAGCCTCGAAAAAAGATCTCCTCTCCAACGCCCGCTAGCGCCACGACGCCGGCGGCGCCCGCCAAGCCGAGGTGATCGATCACCGCCTCCCATGGCACAAAAGTACTAGGCTCTCCGAAGAAGAACAGGACGAGGCGATAATAGATCTCGGCGGATGCCAGCATGGCGGCTACGATCGCCGCACTCTTGGCGAATGCGCGTGCGCTCGGCAAAGCGAAGAGCGTGCGGAAGGGCGGCCTGTCGCGCCAGATCAGCAACCCGGCCAGCCCCAGCATGCCCGTTCCGACGACGGAGGCCAAAGCCAGAGACTTCGGGATGAGACTTTGCATCTCGTCCCAGTGGGGAGGGGCACGAACGGTCAGACTGCCAATCAGGTACCAATGCCCTTCTTCCCATATCGATTCGATCTGCTTCCAGGGATCGCTCTTCGGCCGAATCCCCCCGTAGATGACCGCAAACTGAGGTGGGTCTTCGCTGAGCACCTCAAAGGGCAACGGAGCGACTCGTTGGCGGATTCGCTCGAAGATGGGGCCGATCGGTCGGGCGCCTTCCTTCGGCGCCAGCGTGATTTCCATTCTCTGGAGGAATGGATCTTCGAGGTGCTCGGCGAATTCCAGCGCCAAGGCGCGGTTCTCGGCATTCGAGATCAGGATGAGTACGGTGATCACGTTCGAAAGGATCGCCACCAGCCCCAGCCTAGTCGCTAGGAAGGCCAGTTCCTTCTGTTGCACGACCACCGTACCCACCTTCATGTCACTCTCTCCTCACGGTAGCGTACCCGCCGGTTCCAGCACGTCCCCTCGCCCGGGAGCGATCCTACGAACTCCTCACGAGCACTCCTCGTTCCGCCCCGGCGCGCATCCCCCTGAAACTGAGGTGGCCCCCATTCATCGGACAGTTCCCGGGGCAAGTTCAGGTGGATCGCCGGGTTTGTTGCGTGATCAGTAGCAGCAGGCGTGTTGCCTGTGGGAAATCCGGAACGGATTGTAGAGCTTTTCACAGGCGAAACGCAAGGGGGGGTGGGCAGGGGAATTCTCACCCATGGAATACGGGTTGCGTCGATCATGCTGCAGGCTTCCATCCGTAGACGTTTACTGGAGTTCGATTGCCGAGAACTTGATGCGGTGAGCTTGTTCTTCGCTTTGGCGGGGGCGGTTCGTTGGTGTGGAAGTCGGCTTCGGGAGCGACTAATCTCGGTGGGCAGGATGGATGGGTGACGATGGAAACCGGCGGCGACAAAGCGGGGTCGGTTCGTGCGGAGGGGTTTGCGCCGAGCCGGGGTGTCGTGCGTTCGATCAGTATCGCGCCGATGCTGGATCGAACCGATCGCCATTTTCGTTTCATGATGCGTCTGATCACACGGCAGGCCCTCTTCTATACGGAGATGATTGCGGCTTCGGCGGTAGTGCACGGCAAGCCCGATCGCTTCTTGGCTTTCAACGAGGTCGAGCGTCCTCTCGCCGTGCAGTTCGGAGGCGATGATCCAGCAAGCTTGGCGGCTGCCGCAGCCATGGCCGAAGATCGCGGTTTCGACGAGATCAATCTGAATGTCGGCTGCCCTAGCGATCGCGTGCAGCGGGGCCGCATGGGCGCATGCTTGATGCTCGACGCGGCGCGTGTGGCCGCGATCGTCGACCGGATTCGCAGCACGGTGGCGTTGCCGGTCACCGTCAAACACCGCATCGGGGTCGATCGACGCGACCGCTTCGAAGACCTGTGCGAGTTCGTGGAAACGGTTGCCGATGCCGGGGCCGACCGCTTTACCGTGCATGCGCGTAAGGCTTGGTTGAGCGGGCTGAGCCCCAAGCAGAACCGGGAGATACCTCCGCTGCGCTACGCCGATGTCTACAAGCTCAAGAGAGAGTTTCCGCATCTCATCATCGAGATCAACGGCGGTGTGACGACGCCGGCGGCGGCACTCGAACACCTCGAAGCAGTCGATGCGGTGATGATCGGGCGTGCGGCCTATGACACACCTTGCTCGTGGTTCGAAGTCGATCGTATCTTCTTCGGCGAGCACGCTCCGGCGGCCGATGTCGATGCGATCATCGATGCCATGACGGAGTACGCCCGGGCCGAGACCGAAAAACGCACTCCCGCGGGCTTCATCGTACGACCGATGCTCGGACTGTGGAACGGCCGCCCCGGCGCACGGGCGTGGCGGCGCACGCTCTCGGACTCACTGGCCGCCGGATGGGAAGCGGCCGACGCCATCGCCGCCGCACGCGAAGCGAGACACGAGGCCGCCGAGGCAAGCGGTGGTTCTCGCGGCGTGTAGCTCGGACCATGGATTTCATCTTCCGCGGGAAACGGGAAAGAAGTTGCAAGGACTCGCGGTGCGGGTAGGCTCTCGATCAGAGCGGAGGGCTTCGACCGGATGAGTCTTCAAGCACGAATCGACGATATCGCGGCGCGGCCCTACCGGTTCTTCTTTCCGCTGGGGATGCTGCTCGCGTGGTGGGGTGTTTCACACTGGCTCCTTTGGTCGCTCGGCATGTCGAAGAGCTACCAAGCGGCGTTTCATTCGATCGCGCAGGTTCAGGGTTTCTTGATGTGCTTCGCCGTCGGATTCCTGTTGACTGCGATTCCTCGTCGCACGGGAACCTCACCGCCATCGACGTGGGAGGTGGTCATCGGCGCGTCGGCACCGGTGATTTCGACGATCTCGGCGTATTTCGGCGCGTTTGCCGTTTCGCAAATGGCTTGGTTGCTTCTGATCGCGATGCTGGTCGTATTCGCACTGCGGCGTTTCTTGTCGTCCGAGGCGAAGAGACGTCCGCCGAACTCGTTCATCTGGGTTCCCCTCTCTTTGCTCGTGGGGGCCGTCGGCAGCATTCTGACGGCGGCGTACGGCATCATCGGCGATGAAGCGTGGTGGTATCACGAACTGGGGAAGAAACTGGTGCTGCAGGGCGTCTTCCTCGGATTGATCATCGGTGTCGGCGGCATGGCGCTGCCGCTGATGACGCGGGGCGAGTCCTCGACGGATGCGGCGCGATCGCCTCGAGACTTCATGGCTCGCAGCGCGCATCTGATGATGGCCGTGTCGTTGTTGACGAGTTTCTTGGTGGAGATGCAGGGATGGCCGCGATGGGGATTTTTCATGCGGGGGACGATCGTATTGATCATGCTGCTCGTTTCCGCACGGATCCATCGCTTGCCGAACCAAGTGGGCGGGCATCGATGGCTGATTTGGCTGGCGGCTTGGTGCATTCCGCTCGGCTACCTCTTGGCCGGACTTTTCCCCGCTCGCCAGCAGGCCGGCTTGCATGTCGTTTTCGTCGGAGGGTTCGCGATGATGGCGATGGCGGTGGGAATTCACGTCATCCTGGCTCATGGCGGATACAAACCGGCTTTTGCGCAACTCGCGCGCCACTTCGCAGCCTTCGGTATCTTGATGCTTTTTGCGGCCTTTGCCCGTTTTCTCGTTCTCTTCGACCCGGCAAGGCATCTGGTGTGGACGGGCGTTGCTGCTGCCTTCTTCCTTGCGGCAACGCTTCATTGGTTGGTGTTGACGATTCCCCGCCTTGCGGTCAGGTCGGAGTGAGCGCCTTTCCGATCCGAATCGCGATATCCTGCGCGTCGGCTTTCGGTTTCGAGGAGAGAGAGAAAAATGGGCGTTCATCCACGAGCGGGTAGGCCGGCGACGCGGGACGATCTCGTGGACGTCCCGAAGCTCATCGCTGCGTACTACAGTGAGCGGCCGGATCCGCAAGAACCGAGTCAGCGCGTCGCCTTCGGAACTTCGGGGCACCGCGGGTCTTCGATCCGATGCACCTTCAATCACTGTCACATCCTGGCGATCACCGCCGCCATCGTCGAATTCCGGCGCGAAAAGGGGATCACGGGTCCGCTCTATCTCGGTGTAGATACGCACGCGCTTTCAGAACCCGCGCGACGCACTGCGCTCGAGGTGCTAGCCGCTCATGGGGTCGATACGATGATCGACTCCCGTGACGGATTCACACCGACACCGGTGATCTCGCATGCGATTCTCTCTTACAATCACGGGAGGAAGAGCGGGTTGGCCGACGGCATCGTGATCACGCCTTCGCACAATCCACCCGAAGACGGTGGTTTCAAGTACAACCCTCCTCACGGCGGCCCGGCGGATGCGGAGATCACCAAGCGGATCGAAGAAAGGGCCAATGCACTGATACGTGCCGGGAGCGAGGCCATCGACCGCATGCCCTACACAAAGGCGTTGAAGGCGCCGCAAACGCATCTCTTCGACTTCATGACTCCCTATGTGGATGCCTTGGGGGACGTGATCGATTTCGAGGCCATCCGCTCCGCCGGTTTGAAGCTCGGCGCCGATCCGATGGGCGGCGCCGGTATCGCATATTGGGAACCGATTCGTGCGCGCTACGGTCTCGATATCGAAGTCGTCAACACGGCCGTCGATCCGACGTTTTCGTTCATGACGCTCGATCGAGACGGCAAGATTCGGATGGACTGTTCGTCGCCCCATGCGATGGCGAGCCTGATCGCCCACGGAGATCGCTTCGATATCGCCTTCGGCAACGATACCGATTACGACCGTCACGGTATCGTCACCAGAAGTGCCGGGCTGCTCAATCCGAATCACTATCTCGCAGTGGCCATCGACTACCTCTTTCGCACCCGCAACGAGTGGCGATCCGATGCAAGGGTGGGAAAGACTCTCGTTTCCTCGGCCATGATCGATCGCGTGGCGGCGGATCTCGGTCGACCTCTCGCAGAGGTGCCCGTCGGCTTCAAGTGGTTCGTCGGAGGCTTGCTCGACGGGTCGTTCGGATTCGGCGGCGAGGAGAGCGCCGGCGCATCCTTTCTGCGCCGCGACGGAAGGGTGTGGTCCACCGACAAGGATGGTTTCATTCTCGATCTTCTTGCCGCGGAGATTTCGGCCACGACCGGGAAGGACCCCGGAGAATCCTACCGAGACCTGGTAAGAAAGCACGGGGAGCCCGCGTATCAACGAATCGACGCGCCGGCGACTTTGGAGCAGAAGCAGATCTTGAAGAACCTCGCGCCGTCGGACGTCGTTGCCGAAGAACTCGCCGGCGAGAAGATCGAGGCGAAACTCACACGAGCGCCGGGGAACGACGAGCCGATCGGAGGGCTGAAAGTCGTGACGAAGAATGGTTGGTTTGCGGCGAGGCCTTCCGGAACCGAAGACGTCTACAAGATCTATGGCGAGAGTTTTCTCGGGCCGGATCATCTGAAGGTCATTCAGCAAGAGGCCGAAGAAATCGTCCACGCGGCCTTCGTGAAGGGAGGGACGGGGGGAGCGCCCCGATGAACAGGTCGAGATTCGTCAAGACGACCTGCAATCGGGATTGTCCGGACGCTTGCAGCATCGTGGCGGAAGTGGCGGAAGATCGCATCGTACGGCTGCGCGGGGACAAAGACCATCCCGTCACCCGCGGCGCTCTTTGCTTTCGTACGCGGAACTTTCTTTCCCGGCACCACTCCGCAGACAGGATCACGCAGCCGTTGCTCCGCCGGGGAGACGGTTTCGTCGCGATCTCGCCGGACGATGCGTTGGATCTCGCCGCAGAAAAGCTGCAAACGATTCGGAAGGAAAGCGGCGGGGCGGCGATCTTTCACTATCGAAGCGGCGGATCGCTCGGCATGCTCAAAGAGATCTGCGACGCTTTTTTCGGGCGTTTCGGACCGGTCACCATCAAGGTGGGTGATATCTGTAACGGAGCGGGTGAGGCTGCGCAGATCGCCGACTTCGGTGAAAGCGAGTCACACGACATCTTCGATTTGCACAACGCACGCCATATCATCAACTGGGGCAAAAATCTGCACGTTTCCAACGTGCACTTGATTCGAGTCGTGACCGAAGCACGTCGCCGCGGCGCGGACCTGACGGTGATCGATCCGGTGTCTACGCAAAGTGCCGCCGATGCCGATCATCACTTCGCGTTGCGGCCCGGTGGCGATCTGAATCTGGCGCTCGCCGTCGGGCGAAGACTCTTCGAGATGAATCTGGTCAAGCCGCATCCCGCGTGCTCGGAGCAGAGCGTTACGGCCTTCCGGCACCTTTGCTACGAACGTTCCAACAACGCTTGGGCGAAGGCGGCCGATGTCGCTCGGTGGGAGGTCGATCATCTCGCAGAATGTCTCGGCGACGGCCCGACGGCGATTCTCATCGGATGGGGTTTGCAGCGGCGGGCCTTTGGCGCAGCGACGGTGCGCGCACTCGATGCGCTCTGCGCGCTCAGCGGGAATTTGGGCGTCGAGGGTGGGGGGTGCTCGTTCTATTTCAAACGTCGGGGCGCGTTCGATACGAGTTTCTTAAAGAGCGGCAAGCCGCCGCGAGTGATCCGCGAACCGTTTTTCGGGGAGGATGTTCTCGCGGCGGACGCACCGCCGATCCGCATGATTTGGGTGACCGCCGGCAATCCCGTCGCGATGTTGCCCGATAGCGCCAAGGTGGCTGAGGCCTTCGAAAAGACGGAGTTCACCGTGGTGGTCGATGCCTTTCATACGGATACCACGCGTCGCGCCGATCTGATTCTGCCCGTGACGACGCTGCTCGAGGACGACGATCTGCTCGGAGCATACGGGCACCACTATCTTGGCGTATCCCGACCGGTGCTGCCGCCCCGAGGCGATGCGCGCAGCGATCTGGAGTGGATCCAAGGGCTCGCTTCCCGTCTCGGCATGGAACAGGACTTTGCGGGCGCACCGCGGGAATGGAAGGAGCGTATGCTGCGTCCGGTCTGCGATCGCGGGGCCTCACTCGAAGAGATCGAACGGGGCCCTGTTCGAAATCCGCTAGCGACGAGGGTTTTGTTCTCCGACGGAACGGTGCCGACGCCCGATGGTAAGATCCGTCTGCTCTGCGCCGAGGACCTGCCGCCGTCGGCTTTGGGCGCCGAGCAAGAGGAACCGGGCGGACATCCGGTTTCGACGCCTTCTAGCGAGCCTTGCGAGCTATGGCTGATGTCGAATTCTCATCCGCGCTCGCAGTCTTCCCAATGGGTCGAAGAGCCGAGCGGCCCGCTCGAAGCGATCGTGCATCCCGACGCGGCTCGGGGTATGGAGGAGGGCCGAGAGGTATGCTTGCACTCCGCACTCGGAGAGCTACGCGTGATCTTGCGTTTCGATCGGCGGCAGCGTCGCGATCTCGTCATCGTTCCCAAGGGCGGCGCATTGGATCGGGGACTTGCGGCAAACGCTCTGATTCCGGCCAAGGCGACCGATCTCGGAATGGGGGCCGCCTACCAAGACACCCGCGTTCGCTTGCGCCCTTGCTGAGATAGAAGGCCGGCAAGGTCAAAAGGCGTTCTGCATCTTCGCAGAGATCGGAGCAATCACCGGCGTCGCGCAGACTTCTCGTCGGCAAGCCGTTCGTCACCAAGTTGCGTCGCGTCGTGGGTTGCGAACCGCATGCACTCATTGGAATCGATTCAGGGTCGCATCGTTCCGCTGGTCGATGAAAACCGATCGAAGTTCCCGTCATACGACCTCGGAGTGTTCATGACGCCTTCCACCGAGAGCGCTCTCGTTCGGCGATGGATCCGGATCAGCAGTCGATGCCGTCGAGAATGCGTTTGACCAGGCCCGGGCCCTCGTAGACCATTCCAGTAAAGAGCTGAACCAGGCTTGCTCCGGCATCGAGTTTTTCCTGGGCGTCGCGTGCGTTCGTGATACCTCCGGCGGCAATGATCGGCAGAGCACCTTCCGTGATCTCGCGGATCTCGCGGATGAATTGCGTGCTCTTTCGGGTCAGTGTCGCACCGCTCAGCCCACCGCTTTGCGTCGCCAGCCTCGAGCGGAGGCCGCTGCGATCGAGCGTCGTGTTGGTGGCGATGACTCCGTCGATCGTCGTGTCTCGAATGACCTCGAGCGCTTCTTCGAGTTGGTGCCGGTCGAGATCGGGAGAAAGCTTGACCAAGAGCGGAAGCGCTTTGTTCAGCGATTCCCTCATGCGGTTTCGCTCTTCGACGAGGGGCTCGAGCAGGTTGCGCAAGAAAGACGCCGTTTGCAGTTCGCGTAGGCCCGGGGTATTCGGAGACGAGATATTCACGACGAGGTAGTCGCATAGCGGCGCAAAAACTTGCATCAGGCTCAGGTAGTCTTCTACGGCTCGATCGTTGGGAGTGGCTTTTTGTTTTCCGAGGTTGGCGCCGAGCAAGGGGCCATCGGTCGGGCGATGGGCGAGCCGGCGGGCAACCGCGGCGGCGCCTTCGGAGGGAAAGCCCATGCGGTTGATCAGCGAGCGGTCTTCGGTGAGTCGGAAGACGCGCGGTTTGTCGTTGCCCGGCTGGGCCTGCGGCGTGATCGTGCCGATCTCAATGTGCCCGAAGCCTAGGCAAGCCAATCCGCGCCAAGCTGCCCCGTCCTTGTCGTAGCCGGCGGCAAGCCCCACGCGATTCGGGAAGCGAAGGCCGAAGAGGTCGACCGGCTTTGCGCGCGCGCTTCGAAAGAGGCGCTGCAGGAGGTGTCGCGCGCCGGGGGTCGCGCCGAGCGCTCGCAATACCGCAACGGAAAGGCCGTGCGCGCGCTCGGGTTCGAGGCGAAACAACAGCGGTCGTAGCAGCGAATAGAGCATCGCGGAAATCGGCTCCAGCCATCCGGGGCGGCGTCATGATGGACCGAGGCGACGATGGTGGCAAGTGACGGCATGGCAGGCAGTTCCACGGAAGGTTTCGCCGCCGAGCGTCGTATCGGGAGGTGCTCTACCGGGGGGAGTCTCGCCCCTCGAGCGATTCCGCGTTAGACTCCGCCTAGCTCGGTGAGAGCGGCACCGGCTTCGAGGCGGTGCGCTCGTCGTTCACTATGATTCGCCATATTCAAAGGAGATCATCTCATGAAGCACTCCGTCAAAATCAGCCAGAAGATGTTGGTCGTCGCGACGCTCTTCGTATTCTTGCTCGCGAGCATGACGCCGGTTTTCGCGCACTCGAAAGAAAAGAGCGTCGAACTCGAAGGCGACGTCATTTGCGCCAAGTGCACGCTCAAAGAAGACATCGAGGAATGCCAGAACGTGCTCGTCGTCAAAGCCGAGGGCAAAGAAGTCAACTACTACTTCAAGGCCAACGAGGTCAACGAGGAGTACGGTTCGGTCTGCACCGCGCGCAAGCATGTCAAAGTGACCGGCACCGTTTCGCATGAAGACGGGAAGATGTGGATTGCAGCCACGAAGATTTCGCCGGTAGAAGAATCCTGATGGCGAGGAAGTCGGTGAATTGACGCGATCCGTTGGGTGGCGATACCACGCACGCTCGAAGCGAGTCGACGAGAAGGGTGAGATCTATGAAGCTTTCAGAAGCCAATGAACCTCTGCGGATTTTCGATGAAGTCATGCAGGGGGGACTCGGCACGGGAAATATCGGCGTCCTGATGAGCCGTCACGGCATGGGGAAAGTCGGGGTATTGACCGCGATCGCGATCGATCATGCTTTGGCGGGGAACTCGGTCCTTCATGTCGCCGTCGGAAAGACCGTCAGCGACATCCGCGCCTATCACGATGCCGTTCTCGATGCTTTCGTCAGCAAGATCGATGTCGACGAGCGTGCGGGAATCGTCACCAAGGTCGAAAGAAACAAACAAATCCACGCCTACCGCGACGGTGCGTTCACCGTCAAGCGTCTCGAAGAAACGCTCGACATGTTGGCCGAGCACGCCGACTTCCGCCCGGTGCTGTTGGATATTTCGGGCTGGCCCGACTTTCAGACCCTTCAACGGGAAGAATTGCAGGAACTCAAGAGAGTCGCGAAGGAGTACAAGGCGGAAATATGGATCACCGCCCATACCTTCCGCAAGGGCCATCCGGTCAACGAGCGGGGCGTGCCGGACTACGTTTCGAGATTCGACGATCTACTTTCCGTCATGATCGTGCTGCAGGCCGAAGATCGGCAGGTCAATATTCGTTTCGCCAAGACTCATGACGCCGATCCGCCCGATGAGATTCAATTGGAATTCGATCCGAAGACGCAACTGATCAAGCGCCGCTGACTCCCCCTCCGGCGGTGCTCGACGAGGGCGAAGGGACGGTGCCGGGACGCGTTGCTCAGATGACTTCGAGCATGTCTTCGATCTTCGAGAACTTTACGCGGGGAGCGCCACGGCGTTCCCCGCGCTCGATTTCAGCGGCATCGATCTTCTTCCAAGCCTCGAAAGAGACGACCTTGACGCCGCGCTGCTCGAGCAGGCCGCTGATATCACAGGCCGTGAGGCCGGGGCGACAGTGTCGGCCGGCTCGGAGATCTTCGAGGGCGAGATCGACTACGCCGGCGGAAAGGCCTCGATGGATGCCGATCAATCCGCGCGGACCGCTCATCGCCCACCCCACCACGTAGTGGCCCGTGAGGACGGTGCCGTCTTTTTCTGAAACGACACGACCATCGATATTGGGGATCACGCCCCGCTTTTCGTCGAAAGGGACGCCGGGAGTTCTCGTCCCGCGGTATCCGACCGATGAGAGCAAGAGGCCGGCTTCGATGATCTCGGTCTCGCCCGTACCTCTGGGTCTGAGAACACCGTCTTCGCCTCGATGGAGCCGGTTTTTCTCGATTCGTACCGCCGTCATTCGCCCTTCGGCGTTGCCGATGACCTCGACGGGCGAGGTCAAGAAACGCAGGAGGATACGGCGCCGGTCTTCCGAGCAAGTATTTTTCGAAGCGATTTCGAGGAGTTCGAAGTTACTGCGGGCACTCGACTTCTTGGGGGCTTTTTCGAGATCGGCAAGGCTTTCGGGATCGAGCGCGAGTTCTTCGGGAGCGATCGTCAGACGACCTCCGGGAAGATCCAGCAGCTCTCGTATCTCGCCCGGAGAAAAAGCGGCCTGCACGGGTCCTCTCCTGCCGAGGACGACGATTTCACGGATCTTGCTCGCGGCCAAGGCGTCGAGCGCGTAGTCGGCGATATCCGAGTCGCGCACTTCATCGGCGGATTTGGCCAGGATCCGCGCGACATCGACGGCGACGTTGCCGTTACCGACGACGACGGCCCGGTCGCACCCAAGATCGACCTCGAGGTCGGAAAAGTCCGGATGGGCGTTGTACCAGCCTACGAAACGGCCGGCCGGAAGGCAGCCCTCGAGATGCTCACCGGGGATCCCCAAAGGTCGATCGGATTCGTTTCCGATCGCATAGATGATCTGGTGATAACAGGACTCGAGATCTGCAACCTGCACGTCGCGACCTAGAGCGACGTTTCCGAAAAAGCGCAGCCTCGAGTCGCCGGCGGTTTTTTCGAAGATCTTGGCGACGCTCTTGATTTTCTGGTGATCGGGCGCGACCCCTCCGCGCACGAGCCCGAAGGGCGTGGGGAGGCGATCGAAGATGTCGACGCGCAGATGCAGGTCGTTTTCTTTGAGAAGGGCCATGGCCGCATAGAAGCCGGAAGGACCCGAGCCGACGATCGCAATGCGAAACGGGTGATCGGGAGTACCAAAGCTCTCAGGTGGTTTCATATTCCACTCCGCGAAGCACCCAGTCTTCCCGAAGGGGAGCGGAGCTGCAAGGGGTGGAAGTTGAGGGCCGGTCTTGCGATCTGCCGATCGGCCATCGGAGTCACGGCGTCGTCGCGACTCGATCGTGTCGGCTACTTCGCCGGTTCGAGGATGGGGACGGACGCCTCCATATAGCGGTCTCGCCCGGACTCTTTGGCGCGGTAAAGCGCGCGGTCGCATCTCTCGACCCACGAGTCGGAGTTGTCGGGCATGCTGTACTCGGCTAGGCCGATCGAAACGGTGACCTTGATCTCCGCTTCGCGATAAGCGATCGCGAGCTTGCGCACGCTTTCGAGCGCGCGGTTCGAGAGCATTCTGCCCATCTCGATTCCATCGTTTTGAAAGATGACGGCGAATTCTTCCCCTCCGTAGCGGGCGATGAAATCGGTCTTGCGAGGAAAGGTCTGTACCAGGCAATCGGAAAGGCGGCGCAAGACCTCGTCGCCCGCGGGATGGCCGTAGGTATCGTTGATCTTCTTGAAATGGTCGACATCGATCATCAACAGGCAGGCAGGGGCTCCCGTCAGGCAATTGAGATCGGCGACACGTTTTAGATGCTCATCGAAAGCCGCGCGGTTGTAGAGCTTCGTCAAGGGATCGACTTCGAGTTTTCGACGGGTTTGAGTGAGTTCTCCCTTGATCGACTGCAGTTGCTTTCCGAGTTCGAGCATGCGCTCTCGATTCACCGACTGTCTTTCTTCGATCGCCTGGGAGATTCCGGCGGTCGCCGCGAGAACTTCTCGCTTGATCAATTCAATCGATCGCGACTCCACCGCTCGTTTGACTTTCACGAGCTGTCGAGCGACTTTTTCGTCCGTCTTATGGTCGACATGGACGCTCGCGCTGAGGTTGCGAATCACGGACCAAATGGTTTCTCTCAGTTCGTGGACGTTGGTCGTGACATAGCGGGATTCGCGGCGCCGGTGCGATCCGACGAATTTCGACACTTCTTCCCAAGTCGCTTCGGAAAAGTGAAGTCCGGGCCGCAGCGCCTTGCGCGTGTCTTCGGCGAGCGAAGTGAAGAGAGCTTCGATCTCCGACGCATCGAAGTCTTCGACATCGAAGCAATGGTGTCCGAGATGTTCGAGCACTTCGGCTAGAGTCTCTACCGGCTCGGTGGGAGAGATCGGAGCGCTTCGCTCGGCGGCATCCGCAGGATCGGTTGGCAGAGGTTTTGCGTTCGGTCGAAAGAGGCGGCTGAGGGGCCGGAAGAAACCAACGAGTCGTCGCACCTGCTTGCCCAAAGGGCCTGAAACAAGCCCAAGAAAAGCCATCGCTTCGCGGCGGCCGATTGCGGTGGTCAGCCCGTTACGTCGAGGTTGGCGCCGATACCGAGCGCGGCGAGCAGACCGGCCGCAGACTGCTTTTCGCTTTCAATGGCTTTCGACAGCGCCGCCATGGAAGCCCGCTGACTCGTTTCCTGTGCCTTCATTTCGGATGCCGCATTCGCTATCGCTGCCGGTACGCCGCTGATCTGCATGGACCGCTCTCCGTCGCGTGGGATACGCTTCGGCAGCGCGCGCGTGATCTTTAGCCTAGCCCGGAGGATTCATGGAGGGGTTCACGAACGAGCCGGGCTAGAGGGCTTCAAGAAGACTCCAGGTCACTCATCGAGATCGTACTCGACCTCGTAGGGCGGCACGTCTTTTTTCTTGTCGCGCAGGAAGTGTTCGAACCAGCGCATCATGCGCAGATTGTAGTCGTAGCGCGCCGCCGCGCGTCGGTTTCCATGCCCTTCGCCGGGATAGAGAACCAAGCGAACCGGAACACGGCCCTCATGGATGACCTTGAATGCACGGAAGAGTTCCTTCGATTGCCCGGGATGGACCCTCGGGTCGTCTTCTCCGTGAAGGATGAGCAGGGGGGTCTTGGATTGCTTGACATAGAGGATAGGGGATCGCTCCATGAAAAGATCCAGCGCGTCGTAAGCATGCGAACGCCAGTGGACGAGTTGCATCTCGTGCGCAATATCCGTGGTGCCGGCTTTGGAAAGCTGGTTGGAAATGCCGACGAACATCACACCCGCAGCGAAGCGATCGGAGTGCTTGGTGGCGCCCCATGCCGTGAAGAAGCCGCCGTAAGATCCGCCCGTGATCCCGATTCGGTCTCGATCGACCAAGCCTTCGGCGATCAAGGCGTCCATTCCATCGAGAACGTCATCGAATTCTCGGCCGGCTGCATCACCTTGGCCAGCTTTCGAGAAGGCGACGCCGCGGGCCGTGCTGCTGCGGTAATTCGGGTAGAGCACCGCGTAACCCATGCCTGCGGCGACCTGTCCGGGGTAGGAATAGCGAGTCAGCCATCCGTTGGAGAAATGGGCTTCGGGTCCTCCGTGCGGCACGACGATCAACGGAACACGCCGTTTCTTCTTGCGCGAGACCGGCTCGATGAGGACCCCTTGAACGTTCCAACCATCGCTCGCTTTCCATTCGAAAACGCTCTGCCGTCCCATCTTGATCTCGGCGAGCCAGGGATTCGAATCGCTCGAGCGTGTGAGCCTTTTTTCCTGACCCGGAACGAATGTATAGACCTCTTTGGGGTGGTCGGCGGATTCGACGAGCAGAGCAAGGCGATGGCCGGTCGGGCTTGCGGAGATCGCCGTGACGATCATCGAGTCGGATGCGTAGAGCGTTTCGTCGTCATTTCCGTCGATGCCGATTCGTCCGATGCGTGTTCCGACGCCCTCGGCGGAAAGGTAGAGGATCTTCCCATCGCGAGTGAAGCGGAAATCCATCACATGCCCTTCGAGGCCCGGAAGAAGATCCTTCCCTTTGGGCGATTGGGCGGTGGCGGTCATCAGGCGGCCTTCACGTGGATCGTGAATGTCTGCGGCGGAGATCATCGCGACCGTCTTGCCGTCTGCGGACCAGGCGAAGCGACCGAGCTTTCCGGGGTTGGCGATTTCCGAGAGAACCTTTCCGCTATCGGTGTCGACGGCTTTGATGCGTCGATACATGTACTGGTCGTCGACGAGCGGTGTCGGTGCGGGGTCGATCAAGAGGCTCTTTCCGTCCGGATGCCATTCAACGTGGAAAGGATGACCTTGCACATCTTCGAGCATCTTTGCTTCGGGAAGATCGGCGCCGGGATCCGTGGCGATATCCGCAATGTAGACACGATGCGGCCGCCAGTCTTCTTCGTATACCTTCTGGTTGAACCCCTTCTTTTTCAGCTTTTTCTTGTCTTCATCGACCGGTTCGGCGGCAACGAAGGCGACGCGTCGGCCGTCGGGACTTAGGGCATAGTCCTTGATCGACGATGCGTGATCGACGATGCGCCGGGATTCTCCGCCGTCGGCCGGAATGAGATAGAGCGAGGTGTGCTCATCGTCCCCACGCTTGGCGAGGTAGGTCAGGGCCGAGCCGTCGGGCATCCATTCCAGAGCCCGGATGGAGACGTCGCCGGTGATGAACGGTCGGCGGACACTTCCATCGAAGGAGGCGATATGCAACTCGACGTGGGCCGGACCGTTTTTCGCAGCACCCGGCGTGCGCGGGATGCTGAGCGTATAGGCGATGGTGTCGCCTTTCGGGCTCAGCGCGACGCTCGTGACGGAGCGTGTGCGCGCGACGTCTTTGGGCGTCATCGCCCTCGCTTTGGTGTCGGCGGCGGACGCGGTTTGTCCGGGAAGGGCGAAGGGGAGAACGGCGGCGATCAACGCGAGCGCGTAGATCAAAGGGAACGAGGTGTGAGTTTTCATCTTGGGTTGGCTTTGTCCGTTGGGCTGAGTGAAGTGGGAAGTTTCGAGTCCAGCATGACGTAGTTCGGTTCGGCGGGCCCCGGCAGCAGGTATACGCGTTCAGCTTCGGTGCCGTCCGGTGTGCGGAACGTGATGCGATCGCCTCCTCCGAGCGCGAGGCGCCGCCCGAGCAGGTAGCCTCCGGCCTCGGCGGGAGGCTGAAGCCGCGCGATTCCGTTGAAGAAAAAGTCGAGATCTTCTCGGCGAAGGCCCTCTCTCACGTCATCGACGGCTTGCACGAGATCGAGCCCCCACGGGTACCAGCTCCAGGCGAAGGCGAGATGTTCCTCCTGGGCCGGTCTGCGCCAGTCGTTGCCGTCTCCACCAAGGAAGAGGTTCCAGACCGAGGGAACGAGTGGGGGGGACGGAAGCGTCGGGAGGGTCTGCCAACGGCCGCTCTCGTCTTTTTCGCGAAACCTCTCGCCGTGCAACGTGGATATCGTCCACGCGCGGTTTTTTAGGTTGACATCGATGAGGGTGCCGTCGGCCAAGCGCAGCGAGACGGTTTCGGCTCTTCGTGTCCAGACGTGACCGTCGCCCTCCGTGGCCACCAGCATCTTGCGACTGAAGATGAACTGCGTTCGCGCGCCAGACGGCGCCTGCACGAGCATTTGAGTCTTGGATCCCCTCGGGTGCACTTTGTCGCGGAAAATCTTGTAGCCGAGCGGAGTCGTCACAATTTGTTCGTTTTCGCTCAATTGCGATGCGGGCAGGTCGGTCTTGAGCTTTCCATCCTCGAGTCGAAGCTCGAACCGGCACCCGTCGGAGCGCTCGATCTCGATACGCGTCCCGTTCTTCAAGCCGAGGAGATAGGTCTCGCCGTTGGCAAAATGTCGTTCCGCGCGGTGGAGCGGGGGAATGACATCGGCTGCGGATTCAGGAATCTCCGCCGGGGTCGGGGAAGAGGCAAGCGTCACCGCCGCTGCGAGTGCGCAGGCCTTCAGGCGAAATGAGATGGCAGGGAGTCGATTCATCATGGCGGCATTCTACCGGATCCTGTGGTTTCCGCCCCGTAGGCGGGCCGAGGAGGATCGGATCTCCACTCGGTGCTATGCTGCGGCCATGGAGAGTCGCACAAACAATCGGAGCCGCTATGTCGAGATCCTCCACCGAGCGCAGGACGCGCTCGAGAGGGGGGAGTTCGAGGATGCCGAAGCCCTTGCGCGCCGAGCCTTGATGCTGCGACCCGAGTCGGTGGAAGCCCGTCAACTCGTCGGATCACTGCTTCTCGATCGAGGCGAATTCGAGCAGGCTGCGGCGCTCTTCGAGTCGGTGGTGGCCGAAGTCCCCGATCATTTGCCGTGTCTTGCCGATCTAGGGCTCTGCCTCTTCGAGACCTGCGATTTCGAGGCGGCCGAGCAATACCTCGCGCGCGCGCTACGCATCGAGCCGGAAGATGCTCAGTCGTGCTATTGGATGGCTCTTGCCGTCGAGCGCCGTGGTGAGTTTCAACTTGCGGAGAGGCTTTTCGAGCGCGCGCATCTGCAGGATCCGGAAGGCTACCCGCTGCCGACCCGGATTTCGGCGTCTGAGTTCGAGGCCGTTCTCACGCACGCCATGGACGAACTGCCCGATGAAGTGGCTGGAGAACTGAGAAACCTGCGGGTTTCCTTCGAAGAGCTACCTTCCGAAGACATTCTGCTGGATTTTTCTCCTCCGCTCGATCCTTGCGTTTTCGGTCTCTACATCGGCGTCCCTCTTCCCGACCGTCGCGGCGATGGGCCGCCTCGCCTGCCGGACGAAATCATCATCTACAAGCGAAACCTCGAGCGGCTATGTTCCAACGCCGCAATGCTCAAAGACGAGATCAAGATCACCCTGCGCCACGAGATAGGGCACTACCTCGGCTTCGACGAGGACGAGTTGGCGGATCGCGGCTTGGCCTGACCGGGGGGCTCAGGTCCAGAAATCGCGACGCAGGAAGTCCTTCTCGTCGACTAAATAAACCGCAGAGCGGAGTTAGCTTTCTTGGGGTTCTGCCGGGCTGCGGCCCTCAACTCTCTGGCTAAGCAACGAAATGACCTGAGTTTAGCTCTCGCGATCCGGTCGCTGAGGCCTCGGCGACGGATCGCGCGCAAGCCCCCATCGATGGCCGGCCGATGAGGCCGGACGTTCACGGGCGAAAAAAGGGCGTTCCGGACCGTTGCCAATCGTCGCGGTCGGCGTAATCTCGGGTCGGGTGCCGTTTCCATCGGAGGGGGCGGCGGAAAGAGGCGGAACATGTATGGGGAGGTCGCCATGACTTTCGGAACGACTCGATACCGACTTTTGTCACTGCTCGTTGCCGGTGTGGGCTTTTTCGCCTTCGTCTCGCCCGTTTGGGCCGACGGTGCGTGCCAAGTGGAATGCTTCGACCAGTTCGATGAGGATCTTGCCGTTTGCGAGGCGAACTATCAGCAAACCATGGACGAGCTCGATCTTCGCAAAGCCGAGTGTATCGAGATCGCCGAGGAAGATCCGATAGCGGGCGCGGCCTGCTGGGTTGAGGTGGCATCCGAGGAAAACCAAGCTCTGCTCGACTACTTGGCCTGCCAGCGCCAAGCAGAAGGCGATCTCGCAGCCTGCATCAACGAATGCGAGCAATCCCCCGCGGCGCCTTAGCCGGCTCCACCTTTGCGGTTCTCGCGGCTTGGCGTGCGCCGGCTCTTGCGTACGCATAGCCGAAGCAGGATCGGCGGTTTTCTAGGCGCTCGTGCGTGCTGCGAGCAGATCCTCGACTTTTCTCAGTAGGGTCTCTTCGATATTCAGGCCCTTGTGCACCACGTCGCTCGCGCCGAGCGCTTGCAGCATTTGCCATTCTCGTCCAACGAGCGATGTCTCGTCTTTGCTCGTAAAAACCAAGACCGGCATATCGCGGGGCAGTGCGCGCAGTACCTCCTTGCCATCGTCATCGGGCAGACTGAGGTCGAGCACGAGCAGGTCCACCGGTTCGGTGGCCAGCTTCTCGCGCGCCTCCGCAACATTGCGGGCGGTGATCGTACGAAAACGGGCGCCGAGAACGTCGACCGCGAGGTGAAGGAAGAAATCCGTATCCTCGACGATCAAAATCGTAGTCGGCGGATTCGCGCCGTCGGCTGCTTCGAAGCGGTTTCCGCAGGAGGGGCAGGTGATGAGCCCCTCGCCTCTCGTCTCACCGCCGTCTCCCGCATCGACGTGAATCAAGGCAGGATCGGCACGAGTGGGCGCCGGTTCTTCGGGATGCGCAAAGCTACCAGGTACGTTCCAGGCTCCGGTGATGCGTTTGGGCGCGGTGTGGAAGGCGATGGCCTCGTGGCAGTAGGCACAGGCCATCTCTCCGGTCTCGGGAATATGCGTGGAGTGGACGCGGTTCACGCCTCCACACTTGGGGCACGGCATCTCGATCACACCACGTTGACTCACGATCTCTCCTCGGTATTCGCGGGTCTTCGCGCTCGAAACCGTTTGCCGTTTCGGCACGGGCCCTCGTCCCGAATCTCGGTCCGCGGGGTATCGAGGGCAAGTGGATGAGAGCGTGGCGCCGATGCGGGAATCGCCGGCTCGACCCATATTGATCCCATGGAGCCTTCAGAAAACAGTCTCGGAGACTTGCGCGAGAAGATCGCGGAAGTCGATCGCTCGTTGCTGGAATTGCTCGAGCGACGGATGAACCTTGCAGCAGAGGTGGGCAGGCACAAGGCGGCTTGCGATTCCGCCGTGGTCGTGCGGGAGGTCGAAGAACGCGTGCTCTCCCGCGCTCGACGGCATGCACAGCGCTGCGGAGTTTCCGAGGAGGTGATGGAGTCGATTTTCTCCTCGATCATTCGCGGGTCGGTCGAGCGACAACATCGCGTGGGAGTGAATTCGCGTATGGCCCGCGGCGGCGACGTTCTAGTCGTCGGCGGCGCGGGCGGCATGGGGTCGTGGTTCCGCGACTTCCTCACGCTCGTGGGGCATCCGGTCGCCATGGTGGATCCGGCCTTCGCGGAATTGCCGCATGCGAAGGGGCGCTTTGCACACCTCGATGGAGTCGAAGATCTCGATCGCTACGAGGCGATCATCATCGCGGTGCCCTTGGTGCGCTGTGGGGCGGTGCTCGAGCAGGTCGCGGCGCGACGGCCGAAGGGACTCGTCGTGGAGATCGCCTCGATCAAGACTCAACTCGACGATCCCCTGCGGCGCGCAGAGAAGGCGGGAATCGCGGTTTCCGCCTTGCACCCGATGTTCGGTCCGGGAAAATCCCCATACGAGCCGCTCACCTTCGTTTTGGCATGCCGACGAGAGGCTGCGAAAGAAAGGGAGCGTATCGAGTCCTTGCTCAGGCATCCGTATACACACCTGATCACCCTGCCCTTCATCGAGCACGATCGCCTGATGGGGTGGCTTCTCGGGCTCGCCCACCTCAACGGCATGCTCTTCGGGGCGGCTCTGACCCGCTCGAATCTCGCACCGCGGGACTTGCGGGCTTGCGCGTCGACGACCTTCAGCAGGCAGGCTTCGTCGGCACTCTCGATTCTCTCCGAAGACCCCGACCTCTACCTCGACATC
>JALUUK010000772.1 GCA_027021395.1 Acidobacteriota bacterium | reverse complement strand
CATGACCCCTCCTTCTTGAGCTTCGACCTAGACTTGTTCGACCTAGACTTGATCGTCTAGCCCCGGCAAACAGGCATCTGTTTGCAGGCAACTTCACGATGGCAGCAATCTGCTGCCTCTAAGAAAGAGGCTTTCCGACCCGCACTGCGGTGTCAAGAGCCAACTTGACCGCGGTAAAATTGCAGAGGTCGAGATTTCCCCCTACTCGGAATTTATCCCCTAAGCTTATGAATCTTGCCTTTCCAATAAGTCCGCAAAACGGGACGTCGAGACCTACTGCCGTGATCCAAACAGCGACTTGGGGCCTAGATTGGAAGCTCGAATGAGATCCATGCGAAGAACGCTCATCGGACTTGCCGTCACCGCGTTGGTCGCCGTCGCCATCTTCGTTGCCGGCACGGAAGATGCGCTGCCGGAAAGCACCAAGGCTGATCGGGTGGCTGTTGAAAAATCGCGGCGGCTCCTTCTCTATTCCTGAGATCTTCTTCTCGAGGTTTACAGGATCGCTCTAGGAACCAATCCGGCAGGTCACAAGCTGAAAGAGGCCGATGGCAGGACTCCCGTGGGAAGATATACGATCGACTATCGAAATCCCCAAAGCAGCTACCATCTATCGCTGCATATTTCGTTTCCGAGTCAGGAAGACAAGGAGCGGGCTGCCGGGCAAGGCGTATCCCCAGGAGGCGACATTTTCATTCACGGCCTCTCACCCGCATTCGCCTGGATCGGCACGATGCACGCACGAGTCGACTGGACTGATGGCTGTATTGCAGTGTCGAACCGAGAGATGGAAGAGTTGCGGCACGCTATCCCGGACGGCACACCGATCGAGATTCGACCGTGACATCAAGAACCCGTCGACGCGCGTATGAGCCGAAGACGACGAGCGCTCGTCTTGACGGCGCGCCTTTCTGTGGCAATCGAGGCGCAGCGCGCGGAGGATAGAGAGGCAACCGCCAAAGTGAGATGGATGTCCCCGTTTCTTAGGGCAGCAAACTCGCACCGATTTCGATTTTTCTTGAAACGAGGGCATCATTTCTCGGTTTCGAAATTCGGTCATCGTGTGAACTCGTAGCTGAGTTCCGTGATGCGAGCGCGCCAGTAGGGCTTCGCTCCCTCGGGAAGCATCCACATCACCTCGCCTTCGATAGGGATGATCATCCCGTGACGTTGCTCGTAGCGACCCCATCGGCCTTCCCATGGCGTTGGGATCACCGCGCCTGCGACGGTGCGTCCGCGCGAATCAGCGCGCACCGATTCGATCAGGTCGTTTTCGTCGAAGCGGAACGACATGGTCACCGTGCATTCGCCGTCTTTCAGAGTCGCCATGGCCGAGGTATCGTCCACTTCTTCCCATTGCACGCCCTGGCTTGGCAGAAGCGCCGTGGGATACCATGCCCCTTCTGCAAGAAAACGCATCAACTCGCCTTGTGCCAGCTCCGGTGTGCTAGGCTGCTCCATGACCGTCAAGAGACCGAACAATTTCGCATTCAAAACACCCTTGCCCGCGATATAAGCATCATGGACAAATGCGTTCATGGTCGGCGCCATGCGAATGCGAGCATCCCAGACGAACCCCGGATACCTGGTGACGATGTGCTGAGTTGAGGTGAACGGCTTCCATTGCTCTCCGGTCTCACTCATGTTGAAGGTTCCGGCCTGCTTCATGGCGACCGCCGCAACCAATGGCTGTCCCTCTTTCAAGACGGCGCGGAAGTAACGCTGAACGGGCGAGGGCAGGTCTTCCACTTCGCGAGGATCATACGATTCCGGAGCGACCGGCATGCGTGCTGCTTCGAGCTTCCCATGCAGGTCTTTCGTTTCCGCTTGGCGGCACCTCGTGCCGTAGAGAATCATGGGCATCGCCGAGAGCGCCACGACGACGATCGCAGTGACGAGGATTTGCCACCACATGCCTCACGCTCCTTTCTCCCCCGCCTTTGCCCCCTAAACAGCCGGCCGCGCTGCGGCAAGCAGCAGCGCAGCGAACGACGTGAGATGGGGCCGACGACTTCATAGTCTAGTCTTCCGAATCGTCCGCGCTCGTCGGACGGACGGCTAGGCCATCGTGGTGAGGGGAGAGGGTCAGGCCCGGGCTAGGCGGAGAAAGACGCGGTAGTTTCCGGAGGCCATATCTTCGGGGAGGCGATAGCCGTCGGGCACGAGTAGAACCATGACGCGCGCACCGGGGGGATCGGTGGCCGTGGAATCGGGGGAACGCTCTTCTACGTTCTCGGAAGACCCTCGACGTCTCCGCGGTTCGCGCAGATGCAGGACTTTTGCTTCGATCCAAGACTTCGTCCCATCCTTCTTGTCGGAAGTGGTGACGGCGGTTGGAATGCGACCGACTGTGAAATCCATCATCGTCCTCCGATATGACTCTTCGGCCGGTCTAGCGCGCACTTGAACCCGGTCCGAGTGGACGGCTTGGTCTTCGGTGGTCGAGCGCGGAAGGCTGCGGTGCGCTTCGCGTCTCAAGTCCCAAGGAGCGCGGGCCGATACGCAACGGGACGGGTTCTTCGGAACCTGCATGGGGTGCGCGTGGATATCGGAACGGTCATCGGTCTGTTGCTCGGAACGGCTCTCGTTCTGCTGGCGATCTTTCTCGGAGGAAGTCCTTCGACCTTCCTCGACGTGCAGTCCGCCTTGATCGTCATCGGCGGAACGCTCGGCGTCACCTTCATCAAGAGCCCCATGGCGCGGGTATTCGGCACGATGGGTGTCGTCAAGAACGCCTTCCTGAACAAACTGACTCCTACCGACGAAGTCATTGAAACGATCATCGAACTCAGTCGCAAGGCGAGACGCGAGAGCCTGCTCTCCCTCGAAAAGGCCAAGGTCGAAGACCCCTTTTTGGCCAAGGCCATTCGCCTTGCGGTCGACGGAATGGAACCGGCCGCCATCAAGACCGTATTGGAAACTGAAATCGACTACCTCGTTCAACGCCACAAGGTCGGGCAAGAACTCGTCGACGGCATTGCGACTTCTGCTCCCGCCTTCGGCATGGTCGGCACCCTGATCGGACTCGTCGCCATGCTCGCAAGCATGGATGATCCCGCAACCATCGGCCCATCGATGGCCATCGCCATTCTGACGACGCTCTACGGCGCGCTGATCGCGAACCTTTTTGCACAACCCATCGTCGAAAAGCTCAAGGACCGTAGCCGCGAAGAAGTCAAAGCCAGAACCGTGGTTCTCTACGGCGTGCTCTCGATCGTCGAGGGCGACCACCCCGCTTCTGTAGAACAGAAGCTCGGCGCATTCCTCGAGCCGAAGCTGCGCGAAAAGGAAGAGAAGAAGGCCGCGTGACCCCGTGTCATGATCCGGCGGAGACGATTTCGCGATGGCCATACCCCCCGACGAACCCAAAGCAGGAGCACCGGAATGGCTGGTGACTTTCGGCGACATGATGACGCTGCTGCTTTGCTTCTTCGTGCTGCTGCTCAGCTTCAGTACGATGGAAGCCGAAAGGTTCAAAGTCGTCGCAGGATATATCCGTCAGGCCTTCGGCGTGCAGATGGAAAACCGGGCCACCGAGATCCCTGCCGGGGACATCATCGTTTCGGTGGAATTCCACGAGCCTCAGGAATCGGCAGCGCAGTTGGTTGAGCAGATCGTTCAGGCCATCCAGAGCATGCGCATGGAAGATGCGATATCCGCCGAAGAGGAAGACGACGGGGTGCGCGTCCGCATCGATGGCTCATTGGTCTTCGGTCCGGGTAGCGCCGTATTGCAGAAGGATGCGCTGCCCTTCCTCGAATTCGTGGCCAAACTGATTCTCGAGACGGGTGGCGGCGCTGAAGTCGAAGGCCACACCGACAATATTCCGATCAAGTCAGAAAAGTTCCCAAGCAACTGGGAGCTTTCGAGTTCGAGAGCCGGTGCCGTGGTTCGTTTCCTGGTCTCACGAAACGTCCCGGGGAACATGCTCCGATCGATCGGGCTTGCGGATACGGTACCGCTCACCGAAAACTTCACCCAGGCAGGACGGCGCAAGAATCGGCGCGTCGAAATCCTGATCAAGAAACGCCGCGGCGCGGACGACTAGACGAGAAGGCGTTCCGCCTCGGAGACGGGAAAGACCATGGCTGACGACAAGAAGAAGAAAGACGGAGAAGAAGAACCCAAGAAGAGCAAGAAGAAGCTCTTCATCATCGGCGGTGCAGCGCTGGTCCTCGCCGCCGGCGCCGGTGTCGGCGTCGCGGTCATGATGGGAGGAGGCGGCAAGGAAGCTCAGGCCTCCGAAGTCGCCAAAGCGGAGGAATCCGTGGCCACCGAGTCGGAAACCTTGATTTCCCTCGAAACGTTCGTGGCGAATCTGGCCGACCCGAAAGGCGATCGCTTCATCAAGGTGACGATGCGCGGCGTCTTTTCCGACGAGGCGCAAGCCAACCGTATCATCTCCGACGACTTGGTGAAATCTCGCGTGCGCGACCGATTCATCACGGTGCTGTCATCGAAAACCTTCGCCGATGTCAGTTCCCCCATCGGCAAGGAGAGCCTACGCCGGGAACTTGTGCGCGAGCTGAACAAAGCGCTCGGTGCCGAAGTGACCCGCGAAATCCTCTTCATCGAATTCGTCGTGCAGTAGGACCGAGCGCGAAGATCGCTCCAGAACACTTGGCAAGCTCGATTCAGAAGCGGCCGCCGGCGACCGCCCCCAAGAGCCGGCCAAGGCCTACACGGAAGGAACGACCACCTCGCGGTGGCGGGCAGTCGCGGCGTCTTCCATCGTACGGCGGCCTTTCCGAATCACGGGACAACCCGAACCATGCAGAGTATGGCCCGGCGTCCAAGAATGCCCCGGCGCCGGAAACGGGGGGGTTCGATTCGCTGATGGAAGAGCGGCTAGACGCCTGGGCACGGCTGCGCGGCTGATCCCCGCGGCCGGGGGCCGAGGGAAGCAGACCAACGGCGACCGTTCGTCGACCGATTGGAGCCGTTGAGACCACGCATGTAATGCTCGCTCCCCGTTCCCGTTCCCTTTCACAGAAACGGGCGGCGAGGGCGACCGTTTTGCACGAAACTAGTGCATCCTCCCAAAATCGACCGTGTGAGGGTTGAAGAACCGTCGAATCGGTCACACCGTCCGCCCACCGGTGCCGGGCGGATTGCCCACACCGAGGAGGGTACGGTATGCAGGAGAATATTCGCGCAGAGCCACCCCTCGGTCATTGCTCGATGCCTGGAGGCGACATGTCCCGGAGTCCATTTCGATATCACGCCCAGCCGGCCGTCGTCGGTTTTTTCTCGATCGCCGTCACTCTCGTCGCCCTCTTCGGCGTGCTAGCTACGACCGGCTGCACTGCGCGCGCCGGCGGCGAAGCCGAGGATGATTCTTCGAAAACCGTGCAAAACGCGGACGAAAACTCCACCGCGAACGAAACCGGCAAGACAGGCCGCAACGAAGGCGAGCAGAAGGACGGACAAGAGCAAAGCGATGAAGATACGGCGACCAAGGAAGAAGCCGTCCCCATCGAAGTCATCACACTGAAAACAGGAAAGATCGAATCCGTCATTCGCTCGTCGGCCAATCTCGAAGCCGAAGCCAGTGTCCAGGTTTTCTCCCAAGCCACCGGCATCGTACAAGAACTGAAAGCCGAAGAGGGAGACCGTGTGCGGGCGGGCCAACTTCTCGTTCGGCTGCAAGACGCTGATCAACGCAATGAAGTCGCACTTCGTCAAGCATTGCAGAAGAAGGCGGAGCGAGAGTTTCGCCGCCAAAAGAAACTATGGGAGGATCAGCTCATCTCAGAGCAGGCCTTCATCGACGCGCGTTACGCGCTCGAGCAAGCCGATATTCAGCTCGAGCAAGCCAAGCAAGCGCTCTCCTACACCGAAGTACGCGCCCCGATCAGCGGCACGGTCACGTCGCGCATGGTCAACCTCGGAGAACGAGTCACCGCATCTCAGCAACTTTTCGAGATGGTTGATTTCGCGTCGATCGTCGCAAGGATCTATGTACCCGAAAAGAACCTGCAGGAACTCTCGGTGGGCCTACGTGCGCGGGTCATCGTTCCC
>JALUUK010000771.1 GCA_027021395.1 Acidobacteriota bacterium | reverse complement strand
CCTGTTTTCACCCTCTGGCGCCGCCTCGGAACAGCCAGCACTCTTACACCCCCAGTTCCCGCCCTTACAGCCAAGACCACCGCAAGCGTATACGGAGGATCCCCATAAACCCAGTACCAGAATCACGGCGGAGAGAGCGCTTACCACAACGTATCGTCTATTCGTCATTTCTTGCTCCTTGTACCTCTGCTGCTACAGAACAGGACAAACGAGAGTCGAGTCGACTTTTCGGCATGGGGACATCCAGCTCTTTTAGAGCATCCCATCCAAAAGTCTCTATTGCGCCATCTGGATGCAGTGCCCAGTCGCAAAGTTGGTTCCGGTTTAGGTCGATTTCGTAATTTACTGGGGAATGATCAAGGTCCGAGAGCCAACCGAGTGACTCATCGTCTCGAACCACATAGATCGGGGCGTCCTTTCCGAATCTTTTCCGGTACTTCTTCTTCTGACGTCTAGGCAAAGACTCTACGATCCAAACGATCGGACTATTGCCCTCTTTCCAGCCGCGCGAGCGATAGTACTCCGCGTCCACAAATGTGTACGGGCATGCGGTCTCGCTGTACAGGACCCTGACAGATTGTTGCTGGAGGTCGTAGAGATTCAATCGCTTTCCAGTGCGCAGGTCTCGTAGTCGCACGTTGGGAAACGGTCGTCCGATCTTCTCGTCTAGTGCCGCAATGAGCTGCTTGTAGAAGTCACTGAGTTCAGCCACAGGGGGATCTGATCGTGTAGGCGCGACCTGGGCCGTAACCGTTCTGCACGCACCGGAAACCAACAGGAGGACAGCAAGGTGGCCACACGTTCTTTTCCAACACATTTGATTTCTTCTCCACATCGAGGAATTGCCGAATGTCGGGTTTCGGCTCATGGGTCAGACCGTTTTCTCATTCGTGGATACCGCAAGAGAGCTGTGATGCTCAGCGTGATTCGGATGATTGACCACATCGCCCCCTTGCCGCACAGATGGCAGATGAAATTCTTTTCGCGGGTCATACCTGTGTTTTCGCAATGACTCGCGCTTCTGTGTGCCATTGTACCGGGGGGGGGCGCAAGAAGGAATCGGAAGCATTTCGGATTTTTTCGAGGATCCTGGGACAACCCGAGCTAGACGATCGATGGAACAGCGCTTTGACGAGCAGGCTGCCGGACGACTTGGTCGCGTACGATTCTCTTCAGGTAGGCAGAGGATGAGGCCCCAGGACACGTCGAGCGGATCGAGCGTGGCCTGCCCCTCTCTGACGACATGCGTTGGACGCTCCCCCCTTCCCCGGATTCCATCGAGGGCGAAGTGGAGGATTGATGCTGAAAGAGATGCTTCCGGGATCTGATCGGGAGTCCCGGCCGGCGCCGCCGGAGAGGCGGTAGCATGATCGACACAATCCGTTTTTCGCAGGTAAGAATCTCTCCCCAGACCCCCCTTGCGTTGAGCCCGTGGGAAACTCTACACTCCGTTCCGAGTTTCCCACGGGCTCAGTGCCGACTGCTGCGACTCACCCATTCCTCCCGGCGATCCTCCTTGACTTGCCCCGGGAAGTGCGCAACAAATGGGACCATCTCACGGTTTCCTCATGCGGGAGGTTCGATGCTCCGCGTGCAAGAGTGGATTCGATCGATCTGGATCGTCGCGCTAGCGGCGAGTGCTTCCATGGCAGCGCCTTTACCTGACTCTTTGCGCCTCGAGAAGACTGATTCTTCGGTCCGCTTGACTTGGTTGGCGGGCGAAGGTCCCTACGCGATCTTTCGCTCGCACGATCCGACCGACCTCGAGCGCCCAGCCTGGATGATCGGAGTGACGGACGATCTGTTCTACGACGATCAGCTCGACGGAAAGCCCGGCACGATGGCCTACTATTTCGTCGGAGATCCCATCCCGTGTGCAAGCGACGCCGAGTGCGACGACAACCTTCCGTGCAACGGGATCGAAACCTGCGACCTACGGATTCGCGCATGCGAACCCGGCATTGCGATTCTCTGTAACGACGGAGACGCCTGCACCGTAGACGAGTGCGATGAATCGACGGCTTCTTGTGTCTATGCGCCTAGAGATTGCAGCGACGGGGATGCCTGCACTCTCGATTCCTGCGACAGCTTGCTCGGCTGCACCTATGACGTCGATCCGAATGCCGGCATCGGCCAGGCGGCGGATCTCGCGGGCCGAGAGCTGACGAGTTTTCCCTTCTTTGAGTTTTCCGGTGCGGTCAATGCATCCACGACCTTTCACCTTGGAGTCGATCCGCACCGTCACCAAGAACTCGTAGGACAGAGCTGCGATGCCTATCTCGTAGAAGCACGACGTGCCGCCGAATGGTGCCAAGACCAAAGTCTTAGTGACGTACGCGGCCAACCGCAATCCGTGAGCATCGTCAGCGGGGGGATCGAAGACAATACTTTCCTGCTCTTAGACAGCGATACGCTTTCGGCCGATGCGGGGCAAAGCATCGGGCGTGGCTATGATTTGGTGCTCGATTGCAATCAGAACGGCCTGCTCGACGGAGGCGAGATCGCGGACGGCCTGTCCGATCGTGCGGGTATTTATCTCACGCATGACATCACGGCCTCGGGACCTTTGGCCGTCTCCACCTTCGACGATCTCGGCCCCGAACCCCCGCACTGCTCAGGCGGCGGAAACGACGACATGCGGGTCTACTATCCGGCAGATCTCGACGACCCGCTTTTTGAAGGAACTTTTCCGCTCGTCGTCGTATCTCACGGCAACGGCCATTGCTATGACTGGTACGATTTCCTCGGCAATCACCTCGCTTCCTACGGCTACATCGTCATGTCCCACGACAACGACACGCAGCCGGGGATCGAGACGGCTTCAACCACCACCTTGGAGTTCACCGACAAGATTCTGCGCGATCAGGCGACTTTGGGAGGGGGCGTTCTCGAAGGACATATCGATGGGAATCGCATCGCCTGGATCGGACACAGCCGCGGCGGCGAGGGAGTGGCTCGCGCCTATGACCGGCTGGTCGACGAAAGCTACCAGCCGACGAACTACACCGCATCCGATATCGTGGTCATCAGCAGCATTGCGCCAACCGACTTCCTCGGTCCCGACAAATCCGACCCGCACGGTGTTTCCTATCACCTGCTCTACGGCTCGGCCGACGGCGACGTCTGCGGCTGCCCGAACAACGCGGTCACGCAGTCCTTCAGCGTTTATGAACGCGCGGTGGGAGCGCGACAGGCGACCTACGTGCACGGCGCCGATCACAATGATTTCAATTGTTGCGGAGTCAATGACTTTACCGGGCCTCCCGAAACCGAAATCGGTCGTCCCGAAGCCCAGCAGGTTCAAAAGGCCGTATCGCTCGCTCTTCTCGAGCACTACATCGAAGGATCTCTTGCCGCGAAAGACTTTCTCTGGCGTCAGTACGAGAGCTTCAAGCCAATCGGTGTCGACCCGGCGACGATCGTCGTCAACGAAGCCCGCGAATCACCGGCGAAACGGGGATTCGTCGTTGACGACTACCAGAACGAACCCTCCCTGTCGATCAGTTCTTCGGGAGGCCAAGTCAGTGCGACGGTATCGAACGTCGTCGAAGATCGGCAAAGAGATACCGACTCCTCCTACGAGTGGACCGGCAGCGAAGCCATGAATGGCATGGCCCGCGGCCGTGTCGGCGACCTCGGCCGCGGCGTCGTCTTCGACTATGGCGCGAGTGCAGATGGAATCTACGAGTTCGAGATCATTCCTTCCGCCCGCGATCTCAGCAGCTACGACTATCTTTCGCTGCGGGCCGCGCAAGGAACGAGACATCCGGAAACCGTCGCTCAACTCGAAGACTTGACCTTCGTCGTCACTTTGATCGATACCGGCGGCATCGAATCCTCGATCAATATCGGAGTTTATGGCGGCGGAGTGGAAGAACCGTATCAGCGCAGCGGCTTCGGTGCCGGAGAAGGCTGGCAGAACGAATTCGAGACGATCAAGATCCGCCTGAGCGATTTTCAGCGGAACGGCACGAATTTGGATCTATCGAGCATCGAACGGCTGCGGCTGGATTTTGGGGCTTCTTTCGGTTCGGATCGAGGGCGAATTGCGCTCGACGATATCGAATTCGTGGCGGAGTAGATCATGATTCGACGATGCGTGCTTTTCCTCATGGCAGCCTGCGCGGCATCCGCACCGGTCGGAGCCGTACCGCCCGTTCCCACCACTCCGGCCCCGATAGACCAAGTGATCTTGGCGAAACGTTTCGAAGTGGAAACTCCGTTTCCCTATCGATGGAGCGCCGAAGGCATCGAAGTTCGGGAGGGCTGGTTGTTGGTTCTCGAAGCTGATCCCGCTTTGATACGGCCGCGGGAAAGCGCCGAACCCGTGCTCTTCGTGGGGGAAAGACCTGCTCAGCGCCTCTCGCGAGGAGGCCGCTCGGGACGCATGGTCGTGATCGTACCGGCAATGGCGGATTTGCGCCGTGCAGCGCTTTTTTTCGGAAGCCCCGGCCTTCCCGAAGCCGTCGGATCTCGCGACGCGAAGCGGGAGTCGGCGCGTGCTCGCGCGTCGGGGATCGTCTTAGACCATGCTCGGGAATTCGCCCGCGCCATGCGACGAGGAGGCGACGCTCTGACGCTCGCGGACTACAACGAGCTTCTCGCCGAGGCCTATCGCCTGATTCAAGATTACGTCCTGCCCTACGACACCGGTGCCGAAGCCGGCCGAAAATAGCCGCTTTACCTCGAGCGGCAAGATCGCCCACCCCGTTTCGTAAAATGCATTCACTGCTCGCAGGTTGAACCTTGCGCGTCGTGCGCTTCGCTACGAGATTGATCGGGTACGACGGAGTTGCTCCGTGAAAGGCAAGCGACCTGATGAAGGAGGCGATGATCCTAGCGGGCGGATTCGGCACCCGGCTGCGAAGCGCCGTCTCCGATCGACCGAAGCCGATGGCCGAGGTCCGCGGACGGCCCTTTCTCGCCTATTTGATCGACCAACTCGAAGAGGCGGGCTTTGAAACCGTGACGCTCTGCACCGGATATCGAGCGGAACAGATCGAAGAGCATTTCGGGCGACGACAGGGAAAGATGACTCTGCGTCATTCGCGAGAGATGGAGCCTCTCGGAACCGGCGGCGCATTGCGCATGGCGGTGGAGACTTCACTGGAATCAGGCCCGGTCTTGGTGATGAACGGAGACTCCTATTTGGACATCGATTTGAAGGCGTTTTGCTCGAAGGCGATGAGCATCTTGGCTGAAGCCTCTTTTTCGTCGCTGATGAGCACGCTCCACCTGCCGGATACGAGTCGCTACGGACGGGTCGAAGTTGACGGCAACGGACGCATCGTCGCGTTTTGCGAAAAGACGGGACGTACGGAGGCGGGCTGGATCAACGGAGGCATCTACGCCTTTCCTCGGGAACTACTTCGGGCGATACCTCAGGGTCGCGCGATCTCACTCGAGCGCGAAGTGATTCCGGATCGACTCTCCGATGGAATCTTCGCCTTCCCCTGCCACGGCCGGTTCATCGACATCGGCACTCCCGAGAGCCTGCTTCTTGCCGCCGAGGTCTTGCCTCTGCCGGCGTGGTCTTAGTTCGAGAACGGGATGACCAGCGGCGCCTTCATCGCACTCGATCGCGACGGAACGGTGATCGTCGAAAGGAACTATCTTTCCAGTATCGACCAGGTCGAAATCCTACCCGGGGTTCCTGCGGCCTTGAACGCCTTCCGAGACGACGGATTCTCGCTGATCATCGTCACGAACCAATCGGGAATTGCGCGGGGATACTTCGATGAGCGACGCCTCGAAGCGATTCACGGGCGCATGCTCGAAATGCTGGCCCGGGAGGGCGTAGAGATCGACGGCATTTTCTACTGCCCGCATCATCCGGATGAGCGCTGCTCTTGCCGCAAGCCGGAAGTGGGGATGATCGAGCAAGCCGCGCGCAGATTGGGATTGAAACCGGAGATCAGCTGGATGGTCGGCGACAAGAAATGTGATATCGACTTGGCTCGGCGTGCCGGCATGGGCGCAGTGTTGGTCAAGACGGGATACGGGGCGACCGAATCGGCGAGGCCGGATCTGCGCGCTGACTTCATTTCTGAAAATCTCAGGGCGGCCCATGCAATGATCGCCGCTCATCCGAGATCCCTCCCCGCCGGTCCATAGAGATTGCGCGCAACCCGCCTCCTCGAATCCGAGCAGCGAGTCTCCTACCGGGAATATTCGTACCCCCCTCGACATGATGGCTTTCGCTCCGAGGCTTCATGAATCACCTAGGGCTGTGGCGGATTCCCGCAAGGGACTTCCCAATGAACGACAGGTGTGATTCAATGGCCGGATGAATACTTGCACTCATCTTCGACGGTGCCGAGTTCTCGTTTTTCTTGCGATGGGAATCGCCTTTACGGGCTGCGGCGTGCCGCAGCAAGGCGATGCGGCGGGCTCTGATCCGCGCGCTTCCGCCGAGTTGATCCGCGAGGTGGAGGCATGGCGGGAAGAGCGTCACGCGCGGCTCATTCGCCCCTATGGGTATCTTTCTCTGATCGCGCTGTCTTGGCTCGAAAACGGCGAGAATGCGTTCGGTTCCGACCCGAACTTGCCCATCGTGCTGCCCGCAGAGGATGCGCCCGCTCTAGCCGGCTCGTTCTTCCTCGAGGGGGAGCGCGTGCGTGTCGAGATCGCACAAGATGCCCAAGTCACTCTCGACGGAGAGCCGGTTCGCTCAGCTGTGTTGCGCGCTGATGATCCCGGGCCGGCCGATATTCTCCTTCTCGGCAATCTCCATATCTTCGTCGTCAAGCGAGGCGAAAGATACGGCATTCGCGTCCAAGACCCCGACGCCTCGACCTTGGTGTCGTTCCGAGGAGTCGAAAACTTCCCCATCAGCGATGAGTACGTCGTCGACGCAAGATTCGTCCCTTACGAAGAAGCCCGAACCGTACAGGTGCCCACCGTACTCGGCACGACTGTGGAGATGAAAGCTTTCGGACGCGTAGACTTCGACCTCGCCGGAGAGACGCTGTCGCTCGAACCTTTTGCCGATTCACTCGACGATGAAACGTATTGGCTCATCTTCAAGGATCGCAGCAGCGGAGTCGACACCTATGCTGCAGGTCGCTTTCTGATCGCACCGCGACCGAATGACGGCATCATGCGCATCAACTTCAATAAATCCTACAATCCGCCTTGCGCGTTCACCGCATTCGCCACTTGCCCTCTCCCTCCTCAGCAGAACGTGCTGAACGTTCGGATCGCAGCAGGCGAGAAGAAATACCACGAGTGAATCGCCGTGCCGATCTCGGTCTGCTCATGAATCCTTCGAACGAGGGTGCGTGGCGGTTTTTTCGTACCGGTTGCCGCTCTTGTGCCGCGCTTGCGCAACTCCTACTTCATGCTGAGAGCAAGACGATCTGCGCTAGAGCCGAAGCACGAAAGTGAAAGGTGGCGATCAGCAAGATGGTGATGGTTACCAAGAGTATCCCGAGAAGCACGCGTATGACCTTTGCCCGACTCATACTTGACCCGCTTGCATTCGAACGGCCGGAGGAAGAGACCTCGTCGTCCGCTCGAAAGGACTCACTCCGGCGTCGTTCACTCTTCGCAGGAAATTTATCGGCCGTTCGTCTGTCATGCAAGCTCTCCCGGCTTCCTTATACTATGCCTTTCCGATCGAAGCACCACGAAAGGGAGGAGCCGTGCGAGGCGAAATGAGGAGAGTTCTCCAAGCCACGATTTTGGCGATGATCGTACCACTCGCTGCATGCTCCGAGTTTGTCTCCTCTTCATCCGACGCGCCCGAGACCCGCCCCCGAAGCGGAGCCGTAGCCACCGCGGAGCCCCATGCCACCGAGGTCGGTGCTCGCGTGCTCGAAGCCGGAGGAAACGCCGTAGATGCTGCGGTTGCGGTGCACTTTGCGCTCGCGGTGACCTATCCCTATGCCGGCAATCTCGGGGGAGGCGGATTCATGCTCATCGCTTCGAAGGACGGCCGCGTCGAAGCATTGGACTATCGCGAAACGGCGCCGAGAGCAGCTCACGAAACGGTGTACCAAGACGACCTCGGAAACGTCGATTCCGATCTGAGCCTCAACAGCCTACGCGCAGCGGGCGTACCCGGCAGCGTGCTCGGCATGTGGGAAGCGCACCAGCGCCATGGTTCTCTCACCTGGGCGGAACTTCTCGCACCCGCCATCAAGCTTGCCGACGAGGGCTATGTCGTCGATGCGCTCGGCGCACGATTGATTCGCGAAAAGGCCGAACGCATCGCCGAGATGAGGGAATCCGTTCGAGAAAGAATCAATTTCAATGAGTACTTCCATGCGCGTGCCGGGGAAACGCTGATCCAGCCCGAACTCGCGCGCACCCTGCGCCGCATCGCCCGTGACGGACCCGATGACTTCTATCGCGGCGAAAGTGCTGCGCTGATCGCCAAGGCGATGAAACCTGCCGGCGGATGGATCGATGAGGTCGATCTCGACGAATACGAGACGCGCTGGCGCGTGCCCGTCACAGGCGAATATCGCGGCTATCGCATCGTATCCATGCCGCCGCCTTCATCCGGGGGCGTCGCGTTGATTCAAATGCTCGACCTCTTCGAGCACTTCGAGACTCCACCTCACCATTCCAAGACCCACTTGCATCTCGTCGCGGAGATCGAGAAGAGAGTTTTTGCGGATCGCACGAAATTCATGGGCGATCCGGACTTTTTTGCGGTGCCCGTAGAAAGGTTGATCGCCCCCGAGTATCTCTCCCTGCGAGCTGAAGAGATCCATCAGGCCGAGCGAAGCGACCCGCAGTCGATCGCGCCTGGGAAAGACATTGCTCTTCACGAAAGTTTCGAGACGACGCACTTTAGTATCGTCGACGAGAACCGAATGGCCGTGTCGTGCACGACGACGCTGAACGCGGCTTTCGGCTCGGGCATCGTCGTGCCCGGAGCTGGCTTCCTGCTCAACAATGAAATGGACGACTTCTCCGCCAAGCCGGGCGTGCCCAACCTGTACGGAGTGGTCGGCGGCGAGGCCAACAAGATCGAGGGCGGCAAGCGAATGCTCTCGTCGATGACGCCGACGATGGTATTCGACGAAAGTGGCGCACTACGCCTTCTGTTGGGCTCTCCCGGGGGCTCGATGATCTTCACCACAGTCTTTCAGGTCATCGTCAACCACCTGACCTTCGGCTTCAATCTAGAGGATGCCGTGCGAGATCCCCGTTTCCACCATCAGTGGCCACCGACGGATGGTGAGGGAGATGCGATCATCGTCGAGCGCACACCGAAGCGAAAGTTTCCGCCCGAGTTGCTTCAAGAACTCGAAGATATGGGATATACGATTCGCTTTCGCGATCGCATAGGCAACGTGCAAGCCATCGAGATACGAGGCGAAACCGTTCGCGCCGTCGCCGACGACCGACTCGGTGGGGCCGCGCTTTCCGTTCCTTGACCGGTCAATCGTGCCGATCCCGCTCGTGCCACGCGACTGCGGACGAGCGAAACGCGTCCATGGCGAGCGGCTGAAGCAGGCGAAATACGGGCATGCGATTGACGGTATCATCCCAATACTTCGTGCGTTCGTACCACCACAAGAAGCGGGCTCGAGGATCCGCGGCGAAGTCTTTCTCGCCGAGCGCGCGCTTCCATTCGGCGGCAATGCGAGGATCCTCGAGGAGCTTGGCGGCTTCATCCTCGAGAACCCACGATGCAATGTACTCTTTGCGTTCCGTAACCGTGGAGAGCAAGCCCCAGTAGAACAGGGAGTCGGCGGCGTCCGGCTCGAGCAATTGCGCAGCCACTTGAAAATCGGGTTGGTCTGCAGGGATCCAAAGCGTGCCCCGCGGAATCGTTCGAGTGGAGGCCCGACGCGCGACCTCGGCTTCGATTCTCGTCAAGCCCTGGTAGGAAACGTCGTCGGCGTCGGTCTTTAGAATGTGAATGCTCTCGACGCGCGCTTCGATCTCTTCGTCGAGTCGCCGGACGACCACTCCGTGAGCCCGCAGGCGCTGCTCGATTTTCGGCCATCCCGCCTCCACGAAATACCCTCGAGGGCGCGAAACGACCTTCGCCGGAACGGATTTGTGATACCAAGGAACATCGATGGTTGCTAGTCGACCACGTCGATAGCGAAGGATTTCGCCGCCGCTTACGAAGGATGGTGCCCGATACCACTCGTAGACGGGAAAGGTGATGGTATCCGCCTCGTCGCTCTCGGCCCAGCGGATGATCATGCGCGAGGGCTCGGCATCCATCGCCCCAAGACGGACGACTCGGGCATCCGCTGATCGCGCTGCGCGGACCAGCGCTTTCCCGCGCCGACCGACTTGGCGAATCAGCTCGACCAGCAGGGCCTTGTTCGCCGCAACGCGTTGTCGGTAGGGCTTGTATGAATGCATCTCCACCAAGAGAGAAGGACGGTTGCGAAGCGCGAAGTACCCCGTGGAATAGCGGGGTCCTCCCAACCATGTAGAAAAGCCTTTACCTGGGTCCAAGCGGTCTTTGTAGGAGACATAGGGGCCGTTCTTGTGCCCGAGGCCGGCGACGCGCGAAAAGACCTGCGGAAGATTCTCCTCCAGCCAATGAGACAGATCGGCGTCGATGGCCGGAGCGGTGGGATAGAGATAGGTCAGCACCCAATCGTGATCCGAACCGTTCGTCACATGGTTGTCCACGTGCAAATGCGGCCGCCAAGAGTTGAAAACGGAAACCATGGCCCGTGCTTCGGGGCTATCGAGCTTCATGTGGTCGCGGTTGAGATCGAGACCCTGAGCCGTGGTCCGAAAACCCATGCCTCGTCGCGGCCCATTCTGGTTGGCTCGGTTGTAGGGGGAGATGCGTTCATGCCCATCCACGTTGTAGATGGGAAGAAAGAGCAGAATGGTTCCATCCAGCAGGTCGAGATTTCGCCCGAGCGCCCAGTCCCTCAAGATCTCGAGAGAGGCGTCTTTGCCGTCGATCTCTCCGGCGTGGATACCGCTTTGGATCATGACGATGGGAAGTGAAGAAGCACGCGCCTGCCGAGGATCGAAAAATCCATCCTTGGATACGACGACCAGCGGCATGGGACGACCTTGCGGAGAGATCCCGAAGCTCGAGACCTTCATCTGCGGGAAGCGCAGCTCGAGCCGCTCTAGGAATGCGAGCGTCTCCTCGTAGGTTGCGGTGGCTTGGTAGTCGGTCATTTCGGCTACGGTGCGCCAAGTCTCGGGAACGGGCTCATGCACCTCGGGGGGATCGGCGACGGCAAGCGTCGAGATCGCCGGCAAGAACCATAGCCATACCAAGGCCCGAAAAAAAAGATCCGTCATGATCGCTTCTCCACTCCGCTCGTCATCGACGTCCGGACCGCAGGATATCACCGGTCGTCGGGGCACTTCTCGACCCGCGCGACCGACCTGAGCAGGGCCGCGCCACAGCCGACACCGGCGGACACTGTTTTCCCGTTCTGCATCATGCATAATTCGGGCTCGATCGGAGAGAAACATGAGGAAAGCACCATCCTTCGCCATGATCCCGTGGGCATTGCTCGTCTTGGGGATGATCGCGGCATCGGGTCGAGCCCATGCCGAGCCGAATCGCTCTTCGCCCGCCGGGACCTTCGAAACGCTGATCGAATCGGTCAATGCCAGGGATTGGGAGTCGGCTGTCTCCTGCCTCGACTTGTCGCAACTTTCCACTGTCGTCCGAAAGAACAAAGGGGTGGAGAAAGCTCGTCGCCTCAAGGCCGTCATCGATACGGTCAAGTTCGTCGACTACGCCACCCTGCCGGGGGAGCTGGTCGGCTCCGGCGGATTCGTAAAGTGGAGCGAGGAAGAGGCGATCTCGCTGACCGAGACCAAGGGGGAATGGCTCTTCTCGGCCGAAACCGTTTCCATGATCGACACTCTCTACGAGCAGGCCAAGAGCCGCCGAGAGATGAGCGGTGTGATCTCGACGGATGATATGCGCGGCTGGGCCGAGCGCTTCGAAGATCGCCTTCCGGCTTGGCTTCTGGGACGCTTCTTTCTCAAGTATTGGCAGTGGCTTGCGCTCGTAACGATCGTGGTGGTCGGAGTCATCATCGATCGCGTCACTCGTTTCATCAGCGGGCGCTGGGTACGACGTGCCTTGCTTCAACGCGTCGGTCTCGAAAAGTCCACCAAGAATATCGGCTTCGAGCGCCCTGTCGGGCTCTTCGCCGCAGCACTCTTTTGGCAAGTTGCCATCGATCCATTGGCATTGCCCGACGACGCCTACGACATCCTGAAAAAAGCCGCCGAGATCGTTGCCACCTTCGCCGCCGTATGGTCGGTCTATCGTTTCGTCGACATCGGCGCGATCTATTTCGGAGGCCTCGCGGAGAAGACGGAATCCAAGCTGGACGATCTGTTGGTTCCCATGGTTCGGAAGTCGATCAAGATCCTCGTCGTAGCTTTTGGACTCGTCTTCGCTGCGCAAAACCTCGACATGAAGGTCGGTGCGCTGCTGACCGGCCTAGGGCTCGGCGGAGCAGCCATCGCGCTCGCCGCCAAGGATTCCGTGGAGAACCTCTTCGGCTCACTGACCGTGCTGATCGATCGCCCGTTCCAGATCGGCGACTGGATCACCGTCGACGATGTCGATGGAACGGTGGAGGAGGTCGGGATTCGCTCGACGCGGGTTCGAACGTTCTACAACTCGGTGATGACGCTACCCAATTCCCGCCTCGTCAATGCCACCGTCGACAATCACGGCGCGCGCCGTTACCGCCGCGTCAAGGCCATGCTCGGAATCCAATACGACACACCACCAGAGAAGATCGAGGCCTTCTGCGAGGGAATCCGCGAAATCATTCGGCGACATCCCTGGACGCGCAAAGACTACTACATGGTCTATCTGAACCAATTCGCCGACTCCTCGCTGAACATCCTGCTCTACGCATTTCACGAAGTGCCGGATTGGTCCACCGAACTTCGGGAACGACATCGCCTCTTCGTCGATATCGTGCGCTTGGCACAAGAACTCGGTGTCGACTTCGCGTTTCCGACTCAGACCCTTCACATGGCCTCCATGCCTCCGGGATCGCCGTGGGATCTCGCGTCGGGATCGGCTCGGGGCGCGGACGTGATCCCCACCGCGGAGCAAAGCGGCGCCGCTGCGGCGACGGCTCGAGACGCGCAGGAACAGGGCCGCAACATCGCACGCTCCATCGTAGAAAAAAACTGGGAACCCGAACGCCAGACCCCGGTGAACTTCGGGGATGACGGCAGCATGGGAGTATCCTGAACGCAGAGGCACCCCTGTTCGGACCGGCGGAGGGTCTCTAGCGGGCGAACTGAGGTGCCTGTGGGCTAGTTGGGGGGGGCTGGTTTGGGCTAGTTGAGACGTCTGCAGACGAGAGTCTTGGCGCCGGTCTCGAAGCCGACTTCCATGGTTCCGTTGGCTTTGACCGAGACGACGCTACCCGGGCCGAACTTCGCATGCTGAATCACGTCGCCCATCTTGAACTTACCGTCCATCGCATAGGGTTTTGCCTTGGCGATTTCGGACTCGGTGAGCGTGACGGCACCCTTCTGAGCAGCACTGCGGCTCGATTTCTTGGCGGCTCCCGCGCTGAGTGGGCGGCGGAAGCGGTGGCTGCTCTGACACTTACCGCAAACCACGCGGTTGATGTTACCGTCGGATTTCAGCGATTCGATCGTATGCGAACGATCCAGCTCGCACTTCGTGCAAAGTGCCTCGATTTCGGCACCTACCTGGTAATTCTTGGCCATTGGTACTCCTGCCGGTCCCACCGAAAACGAAACCCGCTCGAAATGAGGGGTGCGCGAGACCGATCCGGTGAGGCAGTTTAGCATGAGAACCAGCGTCTTAGCATGAGAACCAGCGCCAGCCGGGGAGTGCTCGGCTAGTCGCGAAATGCGGCGATGAGGAACTCCCGCCGCATGCGGGCGATGAACTCGATGGAGATCTCCTTCGGGCAAGCGGCCTCGCACTCTCCATGATTCGAGCAGGAGCCGAACCCCTCTTCGTCCATCTGTCGCACCATCCGTAACGCCCGACGACGACGCTCGGGCTCTCCTTGAGGCAGAGAAGCGAGTTGGCTGATCTTGGCGCTGACGAAGAGCGATGCCGACGCGTTGGGACAGGCGGCGACACATGCGCCACAGCCGATACAGGTTGCCGCATCCATCGCGGAATCCGCCGCTTGCTTGGAAACCGGCAATGCATTGCCGTCGGGAGCCGAACCGACGTTGACCGAGATATAGCCGCCCTTGTGCTGAATTCGATCGAGCGCCGTTCGATCGATGACGAGATCCTTGATCACCGGAAAAGCCGAAGCGCGGAAGGGTTCGACCGTGATCGTTTCGCCATCGGAAAATGAGCGCATCCGCACTTCGCAAGTGGTCGTCCCCGCATGTACGCCGTGCGCCACACCGGAAATGACCATGCCGCAGGTTCCACAGATGCCTTCGCGGCAGTCGTTGTCGAACTCGACGGCTTCTTCACCCTTCTTGACGAGGTCTTCGTTGAGAACGTCGAGCATCTCTAGGAAGGACATCTCCGGAAGCACGTTTTCGACCGTGTACTTGACGAACTTTCCCTTGGCAGCGCCGCGAGCTTGACGCCAGAGTTTGAGATGTATCGTCATTTTCTCGTTGCTCATCAAAGGTCCTTCCGTGTCGGCATGGTGCGCCCGATGCGGATCCTCCGCTTCCCGCGATCCAAGACTATTTGTAGCTGCGCGTCTTCAACTCGACATTCTCGAAGATGAGTTCCTCGCGGTGCATCACGGGCTCCTTGTTCTCACCCGTGTATTCCCACGCAGAAACGAATTTGAAGTTCTCGTCGTCACGCTTCGCCTCGCCGTCTGCGGTGCGGTACTCCTCGCGGAAATGACCACCACACGATTCTTCACGCATCAGCGCATCGCGAGCCATCAATTCCCCAAGTTCGAGAAAGTCCCCTAGACGATTGGCCTGCTCGAGCTGCTTGTTCAAGTCGGCATCGCTTCCCGTCAGGGATAGATTCTGCCAAAACTCCTCGCGCAGATTGCGAATGGTAGCAATGGCCTCCTTCAGTCCGTCGGCATGGCGGGACATCCCGACCTTGTCCCACATCGTGCGGCCGAGTTCCCAGTGGATATCCCGCACGGTCCGACTGCCCTTGATCGACAGCAGTCGCTTGATGTGTTCGCGCACGTCGTTCTCTGTCGATTTGAAACTCTCGTGATCGGTCGTCACGGATTTCAGTCTTGCGCCGGCCAAGTAGGATGCGACGACCCGGGGAATGACGAAGTAGCCGTCGGCGAGACCCTGCATCAGGGCACTCGCCCCGAGGCGATTGGCCCCGTGATCGGAAAAATTCGCTTCTCCGGCGACGAAGAGACCTTCGATCGTGCTCTGAAGATTGTAGTCGACCCAAAGTCCACCCATCGTGTAGTGAGGAGCCGGATAGATCATCATCGGTGTTTCGTAAGGGTTGTCACCGGTGATTTCTTCATACATCTGGAAAAGGTTGCCGTAGCGGTCGGCAACGACGTCTCGCCCGAGTCGCTCGATGGCCTCGGAAAAGTCGAGATAAACGGCGAAGCCCGTCTTGTTGACGCCCTTGCCGGCGTCGCACTCCACCTTTGCGGCACGCGCCGCGATATCTCGCGGCACGAGATTGCCGAACGCCGGATAACGCCGCTCGAGATAGTAGTCGCGCTCGCTTTCAGGAATATCTCTCGGCCGACGCTTGTCGCCCGCCTTGGCCGGCACCCAGACTCGCCCATCGTTGCGGAGACTCTCGCTCATCAGCGTGAGCTTGCTCTGGTACTCACCCATCTGGGGGATCGCCGTAGGATGAATCTGCGTGTAACAAGGATTGGAGAAAAATGCTCCCCGTCGATGCGCACGCCAAATCGCGGTGGCATTGCTGTTGACGGCATTGGTCGATAGATAGAAGACCGAAGAGTAGCCCCCGGTCGCCAGCACGACTGCATCTGCATCGAAACGCACGATTTTCCCGGTGACGAGTTCACGGGCGATGATCCCGCGTGCCCTGCCGTCGATCACCACGATATCGAGCATTTCGTGCCGCGGGAAAACCTTTACCGTGCCGGCATCGATCTGTCGATTCAGCGCACTATAGACGCCGAGCAGCAGTTGCTGCCCGGTCTGGCCTCGCGCATAGAAAGTACGACTGACCTGTACGCCACCGAACGAACGGTTCGCAAGTGTCCCCCCGTATTCCCGCGCAAACGGTACGCCCATCGCCACGCACTGGTCGATGATTCCAGCCGAAAGCTGAGCCAGACGATAGACGTTGGCCTCGCGCGAGCGATAGTCGCCGCCCTTGATCGTGTCGTAGAAGAGACGATAGGCGCTGTCGCTGTCGTTCTGGTAATTCTTGGAGGCGTTGATTCCGCCCTGCGCGGCGACGGAATGCGCACGTCGCGGAGTATCTTGAATGCAGAAGTTGAGGACGTTGTATCCGAGTTCGCCGAAAGTCGCCGCCGCCCCACCCCCTGCGAGTCCGGTGCCGACGACGATGATCTTCAGCTTGCGTCGATTTCCACCCGGTGCGACCAGAGGGTTGTTCATCATGTGTCGATCCCACTTGTCGACCAGGGGGCCACCGGGAATCTTGGCGTCGAGGATGGTATTCGCCATGGCTAGTGACCTCCAACGGCGGCGCTCGGGTTGCCCCAAAGAAAGAGCACCACGGCGAGCGCGCTAAAGCCCAGCGTCAGCATCACCGCAAGTGCGATACCGATGCGAATCAGAACATCGATGTAGCGATCGTTGGAAAGACCCAACGACTGGAATGCGCTCCAGAAACCATGGCGAATATGAAAGCCGAGCAGGATCATCGCAATCACCGTCGCTACCATGAAATAGGGGTTCTGGAACTCGGTGACCACCGTCTTGTAGAGATTCTTGACGCCGTCGGGCCCGACGTCGTGCCGGCCGTACTTGAAAAGCCGAATGTGAACGACGACGAAGATGAGAATCAACGTCCCCGTGTAGATCATCGTTTTCGAGGCGAGCGTCTTGCGGCTCTTACCCTTGGCGTCACGCGAGTACCGGTACCCCACCGCCCTCGCGTTGCGCTTGTCGACGACGGCAACGGATACCGCCGACACGATATGGGCCAAGAAGAGGGCGATCAGGCCCGCCTCAGCGATGTAGATGCCGAAGCCGTGCCCGAGCGATTCGAGAAAGTGAGCATAGCCGTTGAAAGCATCCGGCCCGAGGAAAAGGGTGAGATTGCCGACCAGATGGCCGATGACGAATCCCACCAGCGCCAGGCCCGTCAAGCCTGTGATGGCCTTCTTCCCGACCGATGAACCGAGGATCGATGGCCGTTTCGACCGTTTCGTCAATCCGGAGGAATCCATCTCAGCTCGTCTCCCAAAAAGACATGAGATTAGATCACGGATCAGCGCTCAACGGTCGCCGATTGAGGCTAATTTTTTTGGATCTCCCTTCCGGCCGGAACCCGAATCGGGCCGGGCATCTACCCTTGCAACGGAAGATTCTGATCGACGACCATGACCTCGGCGTCGTGGGAGGCGGCGTTCAGCTCGCTGAGCGACAGCTCCTGAGTTCTCAGCCGGCGCGTGGGAACTCCCCCCGCGCTGCGCACGATCCAGTGCTCGATGACGTCGTGCAGATGATCCGGCTTGAACGGCTTTGCGATATAGTCATCCATTCCGGCATCGAGGCAGCGCTCTCGATCGCCGGCTAACGCGTGGGCCGTCATGGCGATGATCGGTAGGCGCGCTCCGCTTCCGCGCTCGAGCCGCCGAATCTTGCGCGTTGCCTCATAGCCGTCCATACGCGGCATCTGCACATCCATCAGCACCAAACCGAACGGGTGGGACGCCGCGACGAGGTTCACGGCTTCTTCTCCATGATGAGCGATGACGACTTCATATCCGAAATTTTGCAAGACCCTTGCCGCAAGACGCTGATTGATCGGGTTGTCCTCGACCAGGAGAATTCTCCCGCCTCCGAGCACCGTGGATCTACTTTTTTCCCTGCCGCCGGCAGGCTCATCCTCGGGCGACGGCGCAGAAAGCGCAACGATCAGGGATTCTGCCATATCTTTCGCCAACAAAGGCCGCGTCAGGTAACCCTTGGCCCCGACTTTTCGGCAGCGGGCAGTGATGCCTGCATCTCGTGTCGATCGGACCAGCATCAGGATATGGCCCGGTATTTCGAGTCCTTGCTTGAGGCGCGCGGCGAGACGAAAGCCGTCGTCTGCTCCGAGGGTCTCGTCGATCAAGATCAGCGAAAAAGGCGTACCCGCTCGTGCCGCTTCGTAGGCTTTCTCGAGCGCGGCGCTCCGGCTGCCGACCGATACGGGACGCATGCCCCAGTGCGATAGCTGGTCACAGAGAGAACGGCGCGAGAGTTCGTGGGGATCGACGACGAGAATGCTCACCTTGTCGAGTTTCAAGACCTCTTCAAGCTCTGTCTCCGCCGGCACGTCGTCCGCAACTTTCAGTTTCAAGGTCAGCCTACAGGTCGTGCCCATCTGTTTTTCCGATCTCACCTCCAAGTCCCCTCCCATCAAGCAAGCGAGACGTTTCGAGAGGGCGAGACCCATCCCTGTACCCTCGATGTTCCGATCGGTTTCATCGCTGGAGTTGCCGAATGGCTCGAAGAGGGAGTTCAACTTCGCCTCGGCGATCCCCGGTCCGGTATCGTGGATTTCGAAGTTCAGCAGGATGCCCCGAGAATCGAGGGAGAGAGGAACGACGCGAAGAACGACCTCTCCCTCTCGAGTGAACTTGACCGCATTGCCGACGAGGTTCATCAAGATCTGCCGCAGACGCAGCGGATCTCCGAGCAAGGCGTCGGGAATGGTGGGATCGACGATGGGGATCAGCTCCAGATTCTTGAAGTGCGCTCTCGGTGCAACGCCTTTCAGCACCTTCGCCAGCAGTGAATTCAGGCTGAATTTCATGATGTTGACTTCCATCGCGCCGCTTTCGATTCGTGAAAAATCCAGAACGTCGTCGATGATCGCGAGCAACGAATGACCGGCTTCCCGAGCGGTTTGACAGATCTCTTGCTGGTCGACGCTGAGCTCGGAGTCACAGAGGATATCGATTGCGCCGATGACGGCATTCATGGGAGTGCGGATCTCGTGACTGATGCCCGCGAAGAAGTCGGACTTGCCCCGAGACCAGCCCATCGCTGCGCGCAATTCGCGCTGAAGTCCTTCGCTCTCGACTTTCTCTTGCGTGATGTCCCTGGCCACGGTCAAAGTTCCGGATGTCACTCCGGCAGCGTCGATCAACGGCGTCGCGAAAAAGGAGTACCAGCGTTCGGCCTTGGTTTCGCGCGAGCGGGCCATGATCTCTAGACCGTCGACCACCCGTCCCTGAAGAGCGGCGATGAAAGGAACCTGATCCAAGGGCACCTCGGTCCGTCGATCTGCGAGAAAGAAATCAGCCATGCCCAGCCAGCGCTCGAACCAGTGGTCATCGGAGCCCAAATCAAACATCTCGCGGGCCGCCGGGTTGACCAAGGCCAAAGCTCCCGCGGCGTCGGTCACGACGACCGCCTCGCTCAGATGCTCCAGCACCGATTCTCTCAGCGTTGCATGGCGCTGCGGATTTCGTATTCCGTCGTCATCGCGTCCGATTTCTCGATGCATCGCGAAGCTCGGAGGTGAAGAGGTGCACGCCTTCCGAGCAGCGAGGTCAGCGGGCTCCGCTTCGGCCGGGGGCGTCCGCTCATCGGGCGAGGAACATAAATCCCCGCCAGGTTCCACCGGGCGGCGACGGCAGAGAGAGAGGAATCGCGACCATAGCGAAACCGGCTTTTCGACCGTGAGTGGCCTTCTTCCCGAAAGGACATCCGATTGGGGAAGCTCCCCAGATTTCGATCGATCGAGAGACACCGCGTTCTCCGCAGCCGTCTCGCACTCATTCCCCGTTCCGCCGGACCCGCACCATCCCCCCTATCGGCTCAAGAGCGATCCGCTTTATACCGCCGGCGCAATTTTCATTGCGGTAATAGTTGCCGACGAGTCAACCGTCTTCTGCAAACACCCCGTTCCCGACGAAAAATCAGGTGAAGCGCATGAAGGGTTCGGCGTCGTCGGTCTCGCCTTCCTCCTCCTCGCCCAACCCGCCGAAGCCGTAGGCTTGGCAGTCGTCGCTCGCGGTCACGGGAAGAGACATGGTCACGGCCGGGGCGGGCTCGCCTTCTTGAGATTCGAGATGTGCGATCAAGCCGGCTTCCGGCATCACGGCGACCTCGGTACAATCCTCGAGAAAGACCTCCCGGACTCCCGCAAACGCATCGGTCTGATCGCGTAGTTGATCGATCAAGTCGGCAAACTTGTCGAGTGCCGTATCGAGGTCGTCGGCTTCGGCAAGACAGGTGAAGTCACCGTGCTCGCTCACCGACGCGTCCTTGTCGTCGTTTTCGAAGTGAACGAAAGAAAAGTGTCCGAGGTAAAGCATTGGCAGCCTCTCTTGAATCACGATCCGCTACGAAACGAAAACTCGCCGCTAGTCCGTCACGCCCGGCAGCAGAACGAATTCCATCGGTTGTCCCATGATCTGAATCTTGATCACCTGTCGCGGCGACTCCTGCGAGACGTAGACGACGTTGGCAGGATCGCCCCCGGTGATCTCGAGTCGCAGCGCATTGAAGGTTCCGGCGGGAACGACGACTTCTTCGATTCCGGTGACTTTCAATCGCACGGGCCCGACGAGGCCGGAGTGTGCGGAATAAAGATCCAGCACCGCTTCGAACCCTTCGCGCAGAGGAAATCCTCGGAGCAAGGTGAAGAGAGAAATGCGTTCAAAGGTATGTGCCGGCAGCTCTTGATCGATGACGATGCGCCCGACCGGCTCGCCCGGATTCCGCGGAAAATCGGAGTAGCCGCTGATCCGGCGGCCTTCCCAGGTCACTTTGACGTCGAGCGCGTTCGAGCGCATGACGCCCGAAGCGGCATACGAGCGCATCGTGAAGTGCTTGGGATCGAGCCGACAGGTGAAGATCTGCTCGATTCCGGCTTTCTCGACTCGCGTGGTCTCGCGAACCACAAAGCTGCGATCGGAAACCGAAACTTGGGTTTCCATCATGCCCCACGGCTTGCCGTGGAAGCGGAATTCGTACTCGAAGGTCTCGCTTTGAAAGTGCGTGCGGTCGATTTGCCGGAGCAGATCTTCTCCGTTCAAGACCTCGGTCGATATGCTGTCGGAGGAATCAGCGCCTTCTTGGGCGAAGACCTCGAGTGACAGAGTCAGCGCCACGGCCAACCCAACGAGCTGAAGAATCGCGGAGGTTCTCACGCGCATCCCCGCGGCTCACTCGCCATCGGGTTCGATTTTGTCTGTGGACTGCAGCAGGCGGGCCATGTCGGCGAAACTCGATCCGGCGGCCTGCGGGTCGTCCGGCAGCGGCTGTCTGACACCGAGAACGATGCTCAGGTATTGCAGGTCGTGCTGACTCTTGTTCGAGCGCTTCTTCCAGACCTCGAGTTGATTTTCGTAGAGCTTCTTCGCTTTGCCGGCTTCTTGCATCAAGGGGCGCGCGGAAATCAAGAGGCGGTAGGCCGCCACGGGATCGCGGAAGAGGGAGGCCGTACCCACGAGGTAGAGCACGGTGTCGGCATTGAACTCTTCGAGATGGTCACGAAAGAGTGGGATGGCCGCGTCGAGTTCCTCGACCAAGGCGGGATCGCCCACGCCGGTTTCGTCTAGTCTCTGCTCGAGTGCTTCAAGATCCATGGCTCTCCCGTTCCGCGGCCTTCGCTTTGCCGGCCCCGATTGTCCACTGACCCGCCCGCGGCGGCAAGCCGCGAGCTAGCCCGGACTTAGGTTCAGCTTCGGCTTCGGCGCCCAATGGACGGAAAAACGTGAGCCGAAATGCCGCGAATCGGAGGCCCGTTTTTCCTGCTGCTTAGAGCACTAGACCCGTAGATGAGCTGAGCTAGGCAGGACGTTGGGCGTCGTTCCGCTTGATTCTGCGCAGCCATGTGACACTGCTGAAACGACTTGCCATCCGCTGGTCTGCACGGGTCGCGGCGTAGGTCGCGCGAACTACCGTGCTGCTTTCCTGGCAGCTAGCAGGCGAGTGCCGCCCATCTTCATCTTCTCAGCACGTGGGCTTCTATCCTTCGTGGAGTGGAAGGCGGCGGATTCCCCGCATCCAAAGGACCTGCGCGGATTTGATCGCTCCGCTCGCGAGGCGCGGACCGAAGGCGGCGAGAGATCGTTCCCAACGGTCGGCGACTTCGGCTAGCGCGGCCGAACCCGTTCTAGCGGCTAGAACGCGGGTCATGACGATGTGATAGCGGTGGTAGTGGATGCTCGCAAGGGGCGCGTGGCTGTAGACGTTCAGCGCATAGCGGGACCAACCGAAGCGGGTGACGAAGCGCTCTATCGTGCGTTCGAGCGTCGATTCGATCAAAGTCGCTGCTTCCGCCGCCTGTGCGTGCCCGAAACCGTCCGCCAAATCGTAGAGGCCGAAAAGCCCGTAGACGCATCCGTTGAGCACGTGAGAAGGCGGAACGCGCGGAAACTCCTCGAGAAAGTCGCCCCCGGACAGTGAGGAACGTGCACCGCCATGCTCCATCGGTGCGAGGAGTCGCTCGGCTCCGCGCTCGATCATTGCCCGTGTCCGCTCGTCCGGGTCGGAACCTGCGAGCCGGATGATGGCCGAGAGCACCACCCCCTGGGTCAAGCAGGAGGGCGTCTCGTGGCTCATCTGCTCCGGCCGGGGACCGGGCCCCCAAGCGCCTGTGGCTTCACCGGCTGCAACGAGAGGAGCGAGCATCTTCCGGGCGATTTCGGCGGCTTCCGGCCGCTCGCGATCCGCGGAGATCGCCAGCATCTTCAGCGCATAGCGCGCCACGACCAGAGGGTTGTAGTAGCGCTCGGAGCCGCGCGGGACGAAGGGCACGCCGTCTTCGTCGAAACGGTGGGCGCGAGCGTATCCCCCATGCCCGTCCGAATCGTGAAGCGGATTGACCAGGTAGTAGAAGCGGGGATCATTCGCCCAGGGACGTGGATGAATGGTGATACCCTCGATACCGTGACCTTCGAGGAATGATTTGACCTTCCGGAAGCGCGCACCGAGACTCAACTTCGACCCTCCGGACCAGAATCTAGCGCGGATTCGACCAAGAGTCGCCCGATTTCAGGCCGTGACGAGTACGGAAGTGACGGCTTCTCGCAACTCGGCCACCGTGAAGGGCTTGGCCATCGTCTTCGCCGCACCGAGCTTGAGCGCGAGATCGAGCACATCGACCCCCCGCAGATCCCCCTGGCCGGAGATGGCAATCACCGGGATTTCGCTGGATCTCCCACCGATTTCGCTCAGAAGCTCGAGTCCCTCTTTTTCGGGCATGAAGATATCGGTGATGATCAGATCGAATCGCCCCGAACGCAGGGTTCTGATGCCTTGCTCTCCATCGCAGGTCGTGATGACCTCGTGCCCGTCGCGCGCGAGGGCTTTCTCGAGGAGATCCCGCACCTCTTCCGTATCGTCGATTACGAGAATCTTGGCCATGGACGTGCCGTGCCTCCCGCGATGATCGCGTGCCGACCGCAGGGAAAAAGCTAGGTTCAACCCCTCGTAAAATCTAGAAAAACCTGTTTCGTGCCACTATGCGGGGTTTCAGCGGTGGCGCCTCGATGGCTGCGTGTTTGCGCCGACTCCGAGAGGCAGTCCCGCCGCCGCATCGAGGCGGTCGATGTCGTCTTCGCCTTCGAGCAGGCGTTCACGCCCGGCCAACGCGATCATCGCGGCATTGTCGGCGCAGTAACGGAACGCGGGAATCGACAAGGCCACACCATACGCGTCGGCAAGTTGGGTGATTTCCCCACGTAGCAAGCGGTTCGCGGCAACTCCGCCGGCTAGGACCAGAGAGCGTGGTCGGTCGCCGTCCATGGCCTCGCGCGTGCGGCGGATCAGCTCTCGCACGACCGAATACCGAAAAGATGCGATCAAATCGAGCATCTGCTGCGGCGGTTTCTCTTCGGCATCGGCGAGGGGCGCGATCCCGCTCTTACGCATGTGGGTGCGCACCGCCGTCTTGTAGCCCGAGAAAGAAAAAGCGGGTGGACCCTTGATCCGCACGGCTCCGAAGGTGAAGCCCTGCGGGTTGCCCTGAGGGGCGAGGCGGTCGATCACCGGGCCGCCGGGGTAGGCGAGGCCGAGCATCTTGGCGACCTTGTCGAAAGCTTCACCGGCTGCATCGTCTCGCGTGCGAGCGAGTTGGATGAAGGTGCCGGCCTCGGGCACACGCCAGATGGCGGTGTGTCCGCCGGAAACGACGAGCGCAAGTGCGGGGTAGGGCAAGCGAGGTCGATCGATCCACCCCGAGGCGATGTGCCCCGCAAGGTGATTGACGCCGACGACGGGAACTCCCAATCGCCAGGCCAAGCCGCGAGCATAGGAAACACCGACGAGAAGGCAGCCGACCAGCCCGGGCCCTCGCGTCACAGCGATGCCGTCGATGTGCTCGAGCGCGAGGCGA
>JALUUK010000770.1 GCA_027021395.1 Acidobacteriota bacterium | reverse complement strand
CGACCGAAACCGCTTCGGCGACCTGAGGATCGAAGGGGCGATCGAGCGTATCGATGCGTTCGAGTCCTTCCGCGGTGAGGATGTCGAGAACCTGCTTGTGCACGAGGCGTACGCCTTCGGCGAGAGGGTTGTCTTCCGCATGGCCGAGCGCGCGCTCGAGATTGTCGAGCGCATCGAGCACGCCGGAGAAGGTGCGTCCGAGACTTTCCCGCACGCGCGTTTCGAGGTCTCTTTCGAGACGGGTGCGCACGGCGTCGTGTTCTCGTTTGTAGCGATCGAATCCTTCCGCGAAGGCCTGCAGTTTGCTTTCGGCGTCGATGGCCCGCTGCTGCCAGTGCTCGGCTTCGGCTCGCGGTACCATCTCATTTTCCGGAGTGCCGTCGGCATTGTCGCTCCGATCTTCGGGAGGCAGCACTTCGGTGCTACTCGCGATTGCGCCGTCTTCGAAGGCCTCGGGAACTTCGGGGGAATCGGGGCGAAGCTCGCCCTCGGGAGTGAATCGTCTCTTGTCGGTCACGGTGAGTTCTTCCTCTCGTGCTTGTTCACGCTCTCTGTCTTCTCGGCGTTCTTCGCTTGTGGCCATGGTCGTCCGTCCTCTTCGGCATCGTTTTCCATCAGGGCTTACCAGAGCTGCAGCGGATAGTTCAGCAAATGGCGACGCGTCGCCAGGACCAATGCGACACTTCGCTGTTGGAGCAGTGAGGGGAGCGCATTTTCGAAATCTTCGAGCGAGCGAATCTTTCGGCCGTTGACACCGACGATCAAGAGTCCCGAGCGGAGTTCTTGGGCGGGCGAATTGCGGCGCACTCGCTCGATCATCACTCCCTGCCGGTGGTCGCGCACCTCGAGGCCGAGCACCTCCCAGGTCAGGGCGGCGGTGCGCTCCTTGGGAAAGACCAGCAGCGGCACCGAAACCTCGAAGGTGGTGCCGTCGCGAAATATCTCCATGGTTACGTTCTCGCCGATGGGATGCTGCGAGAGCGCGGTTTCCATCTCATTGCGATTGTCGATCGGATCGCCATTGATGCTGAGCACGACGTCGAAGCGTTGGATGTTCTGCCGAGAAGCCGGACTGTCGCGATCGACCCGCCGGACGACGACTCCCTCGACTTCTTCGAGGCCGAGATAAGCACTCATGTTCGCATCGATATCGCTGACGACCATGCCGGTCCAATAGGGGCGAACGACACCGAAATCGATCAGTTCGTTCATCACCGTGCGGGCGCGGCTGACCGGAATCGCGAATCCGAGGTTTTGGCCCTTGGCAACGATCTGGGAATTGATGCCGACGAGTTCACCCAGAATATTGATCAGCGCACCGCCGGAGTTGCCCGGGTTGATCGCGGCGTCGGTTTGTATGAAGTCCGTGAAGGCCGTCGCCTGACCATCCGGCCCGGCAACGGATCGCCCGAGCGCGGAGACCACGCCCGTCGTCACCGTGCTTTTCAGACCGAACGGATTGCCGATGGCGATCACGGTCTCGCCGATCAGCAGATCGTCCGAACGGCCGAGCGGAACGTAGGGCCAGGGTCCTTCTTCGGCGAGCTTGAGCACCGCAAGGTCGGAGGGCCTGTCCGCGCCGACGATATCCGCTTCGATCTGGCGTTCGTCCTGAAGGGTGACGGTGACGCGAGATGCGGCCGAGATCACATGTTCGTTGGTCAGCAGGTACCCCTCGGGAGAGACGATCACCCCCGAGCCCAGGGAATTTTGCACGAATTCCCGGCGGCGGGTGCGCCGCCCGAAGAAAGACTCGAAGAGCGATGGACCGCCCCAGCGGCTGAAAGGATTGTCGACCAGGATCTCGGTCGAGATATTGACCACCGCGGGCGAAGTCGCCTCGACCGCCCGGACGACGGCCGAGCGGCGCAGATCGAAGTTATCCGGGGTCGGGGGAGTCGGAGCGTGCACGTGCTCGGATTGGGGGGGGGCTTGGGGCCGAGCCTCGGATGGTGGGGTGGGCGAGGAAGGCTGCGCCTCGGCGCCGGGGCTCGGCGGGATGGCGCTCGACGGCTCGGCCTCGGCCGTGACCGGGGAAGTCCTGCCGTCGATGATCAGTAGGGCCAAGGCTCCGGCGAGCAACGCCGCACATAGGGCTAGGAATCGGGACATCGCATTTTCCTGTTCTCGTCGGCGCGAAAGTGCTCACTCACCGGGTTCGACGCTGATTCTCCGCTCGCTGCCGGATTCCCGCTTGCGGATCACGATTTCCAGGACGCCGGCGCGCATGATGGCCCGAACGCGTTCGATGTCTATCGAATCCGGCAGCGCGAAGCGTCGGATGAAAGCACCGAATGGGCGCTCGAGGCGCCCGAGCGCGGTCTCTTCGCTCTCCGGGATTCGCATTCGTCGCCCACGAAGGATGATATGGCCCCGCTCGAGGCGCAGATCGAGATCTTCGGCCGCCACCCCCGGCAGATCCGCTCGGATGATCACCCGGTCCGAAAGCTCCCAGAGATCGACCCGAGGGCTCCAATCGGCGCCGACGTGGGGGTCGGCGTCGGCGATCTTGTCCGAGTCCGAGATCGCCTCTTCGAAGAGGCGATCGATTCGGGACTTGAGTTCATTGAGGTGATGCATCGTCTGCCTCGGGCCGGACCGGCCGACCACCGGAACTGTAGCGGATCTAGGCCCCATTCTAGCCCGGATTGCCCATGAAACCTCCCGCCGGAAGCACTTGGAGCTTCCTCGAGGCGAACGGGCGAGCGGTCGACGCTTTTCCGGACCGATTCGGCAAGTTCTTGGGATCGACTGCGGCGAAGGTCAAGCCCGCACTAGTCGACGGTGATCGCTCCTTCGGAGCAGTTCTCTACGCAGCGATAGCAGGAATTGCACTCGAGCGCATTGGCTACGCGGATGCGACCGTCGATGATCTCGAAGACCCCGTTGGGGCAAACGGCTTCGCAGGTCTGATTGTTGTCGCAGAGGTCAAAATCGATCGTGACGACCTGTTCCATCGGCTTTTCGCTCCCTCCCCCCGGTCGGCCGGAATCCCGGCTCGGAGAAGATCGGTTCCGCTCGTCCCGCCGGCAATGTGTCGCTCGACCCGAGTCAGGGGGTAAGCTAGGAGCCTCTGCGGCAGGAAATGCGAGCCGATACGTTCCGGAGCAGGGGCGAGAGGACATCGGAGGCAAGGGTGAAGACGTTGGCACTCGGTTCGGACCACGCAGGATGGCAGCTCAAAGGCCATCTCGGGCGATGGCTCGAGCATCGCGGATATACCGTCATCGACTTGGGTTGTTCGTCGGAAGAGAGCTGCGACTATCCCGACTACGGACGAGCGGTCGCTCGGGCGGTCTTGGCGGGGAAAGCATCTTGTGGGCTGGTGATCTGCGGTACGGGGATCGGCATCTCCATCGCCGCCAATCGCGTCCCGGGCGCCCGTGCCGCCCGTTGTCTCAACGAGTACGATGCGCGCTTCGCGCGGCGGCACAACGACGCCAACATCCTGGCGATCGGCTCGCGGGTGACCGGTATCGGGCTCGCCGAGGCGATCGTCGAGACCTTTCTTACGACGGAATTCGAAGGCGGACGACATGCACGAAGGGTCGCCGCCATTGACGGCAAAGAACAAGAACGGGGATAGAGCATGGAGACTTCGCTCTTTTCGAGTGATCCGACGATTGCCGAGGCGATTCGCAACGAGGCGCAGCGGCAGCATACGCATTTGGAACTCATCGCCTCGGAGAACTTCGTCAGCGAGGCCGTTCTCGAGGCCACCGGCTCGGTTTTTACGAACAAGTACGCCGAGGGATATCCCAAGAGGCGTTACTACGGCGGCTGTGAATACGCCGATACGGTCGAAGTCGCGGCACGGGATCGCGCAAAGCAGCTCTTCGGCGCCGAGCGCGCCAATGTGCAGCCGCATTCCGGGTCGCAGGCCAATCAGGCGGTCTACTTCACGGTGCTCGAGCCCGGCGATACCGTGCTCGGCTTGGATTTGGCGCACGGCGGCCATCTCACTCACGGGCATCCCCTCAATCTTTCCGGCAAGCTCTTTCGCTTCGTGGCCTACGGGGTCAGTCGCGAGGACGAGCGCATCGACTACGAGCAACTCGAGCGAGCGGCCAAGGAGCATCGGCCGAAGCTGATCGTCGCCGGAGCGAGCGCTTACGCGCGCTTCATCGACTACCAGCGCATCAAGGAGATCGCCGACGACGTCGGTGCGGTGACCATGGCCGATATCGCCCATCCGGCAGGTTTGATCGCCACGGGGTTGCATCCGAGTCCCGTTCCGCACTTCGACTTTGTCACCTCCACGACGCACAAGACGCTCCGGGGGCCTCGAGGAGGCCTGATTCTCTGCAAGCGTCCGCAGTACAAAGAAATGCAGAAGCTGGTCTTTCCGGGGCTTCAGGGCGGTCCGCTGATGCACGTGATCGCGGCCAAGGCGGTCGCCTTCGGCGAGGCTCTGCGGCCGACATTCCGGGAGTACTGCGCCGAGGTCATCGAGAATGCAAAGACTCTCGCTGCCGCATTGGCGGATGAGGGTTTTCGTATCATCTCCGGCGGAACCGACACTCATTTGATGCTGGTCGATGTCTTCAAAGAGGGCATCACCGGCAAAGACGCCGAGCAGACCCTCGATGCCGTTCACATCACCACCAACAAGAACGCGATCCCCTTCGATCCGAACCCGCCGATGGTCGCCTCGGGCTTGAGACTCGGAACGCCCGCGCTGACGACGCGCGGCATGAAGAAAGAAGAGATGCGGACGGTGGCTCGGCTGATCGCCAAGGCTCTGAGAGGTCGCGATGACAGTGTCGTTCTCGAAGAGGTTCGGCGCGAAGTCATCGCGCTGTGCGACGGATTCCCGCTCTACGCCGATCGCCGGCTGACGCGCTAGGGCGCTCGTGGATCCGGAATCTTCATGCTCTTCGTCTGAACCCGCTGCTTTGATCGAGCAGATCTTCGGTTCTCGAGGGTGCTTGGCCATGGCCCGCGGAGGTTTCGAGCGCCGTAGCGGGCAGCAGCGCATGGCGACGGCGGTGTTCGAGGCCTTGAGCCGAGAGCACGATCTTGTCGTCGAAGCCGGGACGGGCACGGGGAAAACATTGGCCTATCTCATCCCTGCGCTGCTTTACGACGAGCCGACGATACTCTCTACGGGTACCAAAGCGCTTCAGGAACAGCTTCTTCGCAGAGAAGTTCCCGTCGCCGCGAAAACACTCTCACGTCTTGAAGATCGTCGGTGGGGGCGAACACGGGCGAGGGTCGTCGTTCTCAAGGGGCGCGAGAACTACCTCTGCGTGAAGCGGCTCGAAGAGTCCGATACACCGTTGTTCGGGGACTATGCGCACGAGGCACCTCTGCTCGCGAGAATCCGCGACTGGGCCGAAACGACGAGCAGCGGCGATCGGGCCGATCTCGAAGACCTTCCGGATCGCTCCCGTCTTTGGCAAAGGCTCGACGGCCGCGCGGACACCTGCACCGGGGCGCAGTGCGCGCACTACGAGTCCTGCTTCGTGACGAAGGCGCGGAGGGCGGCCTCTGCCGCACACGTCGTGGTGGTCAACCACCATCTGCTCTTTGCCGATCTCGCGCTTCGTCTATCGGGTAGAGGTCGTATTCTTCCGCCCGCGCGACGCGTCGTTCTCGACGAGGCTCATCTCGCCCAGTCGGCGGCGGTGGCCCACTTCGGTACGCGCTTGTCGCTGCGCATGTTGGTCGAACTTGCCAACGATGCGGCGTTGGAGTTGCCCGCGAGCGGACGCTCGGCGCAGCCCGCGACGCATCTCGGTCGGCTCGCCCGCGAATTCTTCGCGGCGATTCGCCCGTCCGGGGGGCGTGTTGCGTGGGATCCTTCGGCCATCGACGAAAAGGTGGAAACCTTGATGGAGCGCATGATCGATGCTTGGGGGCAGCTCGCGGCCGAGGCGGAAGGAGAAGGCAAGCGTGCCGAAGAGCGTACGCTGCTGATCGCACGCTGCGACGACCAACGCCGGGCGCTGTCGGACTTCGTCTCCGGTGAGCACGGCATGCGCGTGTTGACCGTCGAAGCACAGGGTCGGCACGGCGCGGCTCTCG
>JALUUK010000769.1 GCA_027021395.1 Acidobacteriota bacterium | reverse complement strand
GGTACAGCGAGCCATTGCCGCCGATTCCGACGCGCTCTCTCGACTGTGCGGAAACTATCTCGACAACGTCAAAGCCTACACGCAGAAGGAGAAGGTGCGTAACCCCTACACGGGGCAAGACGAGGCCCCCGATGAACGCCTGATGCGCTCGATCGAGGAAAAAATCGGCATTCCGGAAAACCGAAAAGACGACTTCCGGCGCGAGATCATGAACTACATCGGCGCGCTTGCCGTCGACGGAAAGAAGTTCGACTACAAGTCCAATGAGAGACTGTACAAGGCGCTCGAGCTGAAGCTTTTCGAAGACCAGAAAGACTCGATCAAGCTGACCTCGCTGGTCTCTTCGGTCATCGACCGGGAAACTCAGGAGAAAATCGACGTGGTCAAGTCGCGTCTGATCCGTGACTACGGCTACGACGACGAAAGCGCAACGGACGTCCTCCACTTCGTGGCCAGCATTTTCGCCCGCGGCGACAGTAAAGAAGAACGACCCGCCTGATGTCGCCGCACCAGTCGTTTCCCCCTAGCGGCAAGCCGGCGACCGTCTTTCGGACCACGTACGGCAACTTGGAGAGGTAAGGATCCGTGGGACTGAATATCGACACCGACGTCGGACGCTTCCGCCAAATCGTCAAGGGCAAGGTGCGGGACGAACTGCGGCGCTTCATGTCGCGCGGTGAGATGATCGGTCGCAAGGGGAAAGACCTCGTATCCATTCCCCTTCCACGGGTTGATCTCCCTCGTTTCGTTCACTCGCCGGGAGGCCAACAGCATACCGGCCAGGGCGATGGAGACGTCGGTACGGTTCTCGGACCCGCCGGCGAATCCGGATCGGGCAAGGGCAAGGCGGGCAACGCTCCAGGTGAGCATGTGCTCGAAGTGGAACTGACTCTCGACGAACTCGCGGAGATCTTGGGAAAAGAACTCGGTCTTCCTCGCATCGAACCCCGCGGCCGAAAGAACATCCGCACCAGCCGTACGCGCTATACGGGAATCTCCAACGTCGGCCCCGAGGCGCTGCGGCACACGAAGCGGACCTTCAGGCAGGCGCTGAAGAGACAGCTCATCACCGGCAACTACGATCCGTCTCGCCCGGTCATCGTCCCGATTCGCGAAGACCGCCGCTATCGCACCTTTCGAAAGGTGCCCGATCCCCAAGCCAATGCCCTGATCATCTACGTCATGGATGTCTCCGGCTCGATGGGAGACGAGCAGAAAGAGATCGTGCGAACCGAGTCATTCTGGATCGACACTTGGCTGAGATCGCAATACCGGGGCCTCGAAACGGTCTATGTGATTCATGATGCCGAGGCCCGAGAGGTCGATCGCGATACCTTCTTCCGCACACGTGAAAGCGGCGGCACGGTGATCTCCAGCGCTTACAAGGTTTGCCGAAGCATCATCGCCGATCGGTTTTCTCCCGAAGACTGGAACATCTACCTTTTTCAGTTCTCCGACGGCGACAATTGGTCGCAGGGCGATACGGAGCTGTGCCTCCAATTGCTCAAAGACGAGTTGATTCCCGATCTGAACCTCTTCGCCTACGGACAAGTGGAAAGTCCCTACGGCTCGGGGCAGTACCTCCACGACCTGGAAAAGGGCTTCGAAGATGAAGAAGCCGTCGTGCTTTCAGTGATCGAAGACCGCGAAGCAATACCTCGATCGATCCAAGAATTTCTTTCCACGGGACGTTGAAGCATGCCGATTCCACCCGTACTCGCGCGCATGCATGAGCGCATAAAGGACCTGGCCGCCGAGCAGGGACTCGACACTTTCCCCGTCGTCTTCGAAATGGTGGACTACGCTCAGATGAACCAGTTGGCAGCCTACACGGGTTTCCCGGTGCGCTACCCGCACTGGCGCTGGGGTATGGAATTCGACCAACTCAGCAAGAGCTACGAATACGGTCTTTCCAAGATCTACGAGATGGTGATCAACAACGATCCCACCTACGCCTACCTCCTCGAGGGGAATTCTCTGCTCGATCAGAAACTCGTCATGGCTCACGTCTACGGCCACGCGGACTTTTTCAAGCACAACGTCTACTTCGGGCATACCAACCGTAAGATGGTCGATGCCATGGCCAACCATGCGACGCGTATTCGGCGATACCGGGATCGCCATGGTATCGACGCCGTCGAAGAACTGATCGATGCCTGTCTTTCCATCGAAGACCTGATCGATGTTCAATCGGCCTTCCACGATCACTACGGCCTTGGAGAACACCGCGAGGAAGGTGACGACGAAGTGGAAGAGGTCAAGCTGCTCCCGGCCAAAGGCTACATGCAACGCTACATCAATCCTCCCGACTACGTGGCCGCGCAACGGGAACGACTCGTTCGAGAGCGAGAACAGAAGAGGCGCTTCCCGACCGAAGCGACGCGGGATGTCTTGGGTTTCCTACTGACCCACGCACCGCTGGACAACTGGGAACACGATGTGCTCGGCATCGTCCGTGAAGAAGCCTACTATTTCTTGCCCCAGCGCCAAACGAAAATCATGAACGAGGGCTGGGCCTCCTTCTGGCATACCACGATGTTGACTCAGGGATTGCTGGACGACTCCGAAGTCATCGACTACGCGGACCATCACTCCGGAACCACCGCCGTGCAGCCTGGGCGCATCAACCCCTACAAACTGGGCATCGAACTCTTCCGTGACATCGAAAAGCGATGGAACACCGGCCGCTTCGGCCGCGAATGGGAAGAGTGCGAGGACATGGCCGAGCGCGCCGCGTGGAACCGCGACACCGGCATGGGCCGGGAGAAGATCTTCGAAGTCCGCAAGGTCCACTGCGACCTCACCTTCCTCGACGAGTTCCTCACTCCGGAATTCTGTCGTCAGCACAAGCTTTTCGTCTATTCGCGGGACAAGCGGCGCGACGCCTGGATGATCACCTCGCGAGAATTCGAGAAGATCAAGCAATCCTTGCTCTTCTCGTTGACCAACGCCGGAACTCCGATCATCGAGGTGCAGGACGGCAACTTCCGCAACCGCGGCGAACTTCTGTTGGCGCACCGCCACGATGGGATCGACCTCAAGATCGACTGGGCTCGCGAGGTCCTGACCTCGGTCGCCCGCATCTGGCGCCGGCCCGTTCATATCGAAACCGTCGTTTCGGGCAAAGCCCGCCGCCTAGGCTATGACGGTCGCAAGCATACCGAGGAAGAACTCGACAAAGTCGCCGAAACCGCCGCAACTTCCTAGGCTAGTGCGCGGGTTTCTCGGAGCCTTTCGCTTCGGCCTCGAGGTCCGCGGCCTTGGTCTCGAGGATCTTCTTGACGGAAGACTCCGAGACCACGACCGCGTATCCCGAACCGGCCACCGCTGCAAACCGGCGTGCATCGTCGTCGGGAGGTTCGGCGCCGATCATCCAGGTCAAGGTCTTGACCTCCGGCTGCACGCTCTCACCGGCCCTCTCCTCCGCTTCACCGGATTTCTCACCCTGTGGGTCCGAAGGATCGGAGCCCGTCGTCTCGGAAACTTGCCAGGAAAGCTTGACGGATGCCGTGGGCGGATCGAGGCCCCGCGACGCGGGATCGGCCCGGCCGACGGGCGCGGCGATCCAAACCGTGCTTGCCGACCGAAGGAAGGAATCCACCTCGTTCGCATCGAGCAAATCGTTCCCACTCCGCCATTCTTCTCCCTCTTTGCGAATCGAGTAAGTTCCCTGCTCGTTGCTCCACTCGAGCGCCACGACTTTGTCGGCGTCGATGTCGACGAGGTTTCGTTCGATCCAAGCGTCGGGCGAAGTCCCGATGGACCAAAGGTCCAAGCCTCGGATTTCGTAGACCGGATCTTCATCGGCAAGGCGCACGTGATGCACGCGATAGGTCGGAGAGGATCCGACGATCAGGTCGAAGTCCGGATCCTCGTTCGCCGTCCAGATCCGAAGTCGGCGCTGAAAGTTCTCGTCCGTCACTTCGAGCGACTCGTGGTATCCGCTGCCGGTCACCACCGGGCGGCGAACGGAAAGCTCCTGTAACGTTTCGAGCACATTCTCGATCTTCGAGTTCTCGGCGGGATAGCCGTCGAAATCCTCCAACACCCATGCTCCGTTCTCTCTTCCGAGAGTGATGGAGTCGCCATCCGATTCGGCGATCTCTATGCGGCTCACCGTGGAGAGATCGAGATCACGCAGCAAGGCACGTTCGCCGCTCGCCGACTCCCCACCGCCGAAAACGCCGCCGAAGACTGCGATCAACACGATCTGCAAAGCCAGCAGCCCGCTGAGAATCATCTGAAAACGAGTCATCGATCAGCCCTCCTCCGTCACCGCTAACCCTGCGTGCCGGCGCTTCCAGAGCCGAGCGAAGCCGAAGAGCAGCAGGAGCAGCGTCGGCAGCGCGTAGGCGAAAACCTCCAGACTCACCTCCGTGGCGGGGTCGAGACGATCGAGCCGCCTCGGGGTCACTCCGCGCGCTCGAATGTCGAGCATGTCGTTGTCCTCGTTTGCCCAGTCGATGAGATTCTTCATCAGGCCGAGGTTCTCTGCGAAATATCCGCCTTCTAGGCGACCGAGCGCCGTCGCCACGAAGTCGCTGAGAAATGCGGCGTTGCCGATCACGACGAGGCGTGTGTCGGGTGAACGCTCGAGTGCCACTTCGTCGGTCGCCGAGACCTCGCTCGACTCCTCGCCTTCGACGACCGGTTCGTCGTCCGCATCGTTCTCGGCGGAGGGAATCGCGCGATCTTTGAAGTAGCTCTCGAAACGACCGCTGAGCGAGACCGCGAGCGTATGCGCTTTCGCTTCCTCCTCGGGAACGACATAGTCCAAGCGACTGACCTGTGTGGTGTCATCGCTGAGCCACGATCGGTCGGATGAGCGCAGCACGTCTTCGGCGCTCCACTCGCTTCCTTCTTCGATTTCAACCTTGATCGGAGAACCCCAGTAGATGCCCATGGCGGCCACGCGGCCGGCGATCTGCCGATTGACGAAGCCTTCTCCACGGACTTCGACGAGATACGGATAGGGCGCCATCGACCATGTTCTCACCATGCCCAACGGTGTCTGACGAACCTCCGGTATCGGCAAGGTCTGATTCTGATCGTCGAGCACCAAGGTCTTTTCGATGGTCACCCCGAAGTGCGCGAGCCACTCATCGAGTCCGCTGCTGAGCGGACGCACGTTCAGGCCTCGCGCACTGAGATCGACATCGAACTGACCGCTGCAGATGATGATACGACCGCCTCTCATCAAGTACTGATCGAGGTTGTAGACGGCCCGTTCACTCAACTCGCTCGGCTTGACCACCACCAAGGTGTCGATCTTCGCCGGTACGGATGAGTCGAGATCGACTTGCCGGACTTCGTATTCGCCGCGCAGCGCTTGCTTCACCTGCTCGAACTCCGGCGGGGGCTGCGGCGGCATTCTTCCTTGCATTTGGTATTGCATCATCAATTCCGGCGGAATCGACGGCTGCGGCGCGACGATGCCGACGGTCTTGAGGAAACCGGGGGTGTGACGCCTCAAGGAGGCCTCGATAGCCTCTCGTATCTTCGCTGCACTGACGCCTTCATCGATCAGCACGATTTGCTCGACCTGCCCTGAGACCTCGAGAAAGCCCTGCAGATAAAAGGATGCATCCGAGAAAAGACCGAGCGACATCGGGCGCACTCCGTACTCGCGGTAGGCGCGATCGGCAACCTGCTCGTCCTTGGAAGGATCGAAATCCTCGTAGAGGAATTTCTCTCCTCCCGCCTCGGAGAGTTCGGAAACGGCCGTTGCTAGCGCCTGTGGAACATCCTGAAAGAGTTCGGGAAGCGAGTCTTTGGAGATGAAGGTGGTGAACTTTACGGGACCTTCGATCTGCGAGAAGACAGCGGCCGTCCCCCGAAACCCCGAGACGGTCTTCTTGATCGCCCGCGTCAAGTCGTATTCCAAGTTCCTCAGCTTGATCTCGATGTCCCCGTCGGGAAGCGGCACGACGTCGATGAGATCCGAGAAAGAATAGCGTTCGTATTGATCGCCGTACTTGACGACCAAGGCGAAGTACGCGTTGACGATGCCCGTCTCGTATTTCGATGAGAACTCGAAGGGCGTGCTACTCACTCCGAACCGCGACCCTGCTTCTTCTTCCGCCTCTCTATCCTCAC
>JALUUK010000768.1 GCA_027021395.1 Acidobacteriota bacterium | reverse complement strand
CGACCACTTCAAATGCATTTGACCTTCAGGTCGGAGGTGGTGTCAGTCGCTCCAGTTTTCGAGGATCGAGCAGAATCGCGTGAGGAAGGTATTGGCCATGAAGCCATCGAGGACGCGGTGGTCGACGGTTAGGGTGACGTAGGCCATGGGCCGAATCTGCAACGCGTCCTGTCCGTCGCTCGCGACGACGATGACCCGCTTTTGCAGCTTGCCGATGCCGAGGATGGCCGATTGCGGCTGATTGATGATCGGCGTGGCGATCAGGCTTCCGCTGACACCGTGGTTGGTGATCGTCATCGTCCCGCCGCGCACATCGCGCGGGGAGAGCTTCTTGGATCGGGCGCGCGTGGTCAGATCATTGAGACGATCAGCGATCCCCGTCAATGTCATCTCCTGCGCTTGGTGCAGGACAGGAACGATCAGCCCGTCTTTGCCGAGGGAGGTGGCGATTCCGATGTTGAAGTCGGAGATGATCTCGAGCGCATCGTCGTGCCAACGGCTGTTGACCTCGGGGACCTCGTGAATGGCCAATACCAGTGCACGGACGAAGTAAGCCGTTAGCGTCAAGGGGGTTCCGCGTGTCGCCATGGCTTCGCGGTGTCGTGCGCGGTGAGCGATGACTCGTGAAAGGTCGACTTCGAAAACGGCGGTGACGTGCGGGGCCGTTTCGAGCATGCTGCGCACCATGTGAGAAGCGATGTCTCGGCGCATTTGCGTATGAGGCACCATGCGACACTCACTCGTTTCGATCGGGCGCGACTTGGTTCGATGTGAAGAACCGACCCCTTGCAGGTGAGCTAGCACATCTTCGTGGGTGATACGACCGCCGCGGCCGCTGCCGTCGATAGTGTTGACGTCGATGCCGTTTTGGTCGACGAGTCGCCGTACTGCCGGGCTGAGGCATCGCGGAGGCTCTACCGAGGCGGCCTCGGGGACAAGCCGGTGCGATGAGTGAGCCGGAGGTTCAGCCTCGCGCCGTCCCACTTTCTCCGCCGGTTGGATGGTGCCGAGCACGTCGCCGGCAGAAACGGGTTGCTGTTCTACCTTCAAGATTTCGAAAAGTACGCCATCGGCTGGCGAGGGGACTTCGATCGTCACCTTATCGGTGCTTATCTCGAGCAAGGGTTCATTCTTGCTGACGGCATCGCCGGCCTTCTTGAACCAGCAACCGATGACCGATTCGGTCCCCTCCTGCTCCGCATCGGGCATCGTGATTTCGATGATTTCGGGCATCGTTTCTCTCTATGTTTTGCCTGAGTCGAGTGTTCCGGTCAGAACTCCAACTGGCTATTCATCATTTCGGCGATACCTTCGACGGATGGAAGGGTGCTGGCCATCAATTCGACATTGTAGGGGATCGGAATGTCGGGAACGCAGAGTCGTTCGATCGGGGCGTCGAGATCGAAAAATGCCTCGCTCGTCAGTGTCGCCGCAATCTCGGCCCCGAAACCCGCCGTCTTGCCGTCTTCATGAACGATCATGCAGCGCTTGGTCTTGGCCAGCGATTGGAGCACCGTTTCGCTGTCCCAGGGGACGATGGTCCGCAGGTCGATGATTTCGATCTGGTCGGAAACGTTCTGCGCGGCCTTCTCGCAGCGTTCGACCATCGCGCCCCAAGTGACGACGGTCAACTTCGTTCCGGTCTGCGTAATCTTGGCCTTGCCGAAAGGCAAGAGGAAGGCATCACCGGGATAGGGACGTCTCGCCCAGGGAGCGTCATAGAGATGCCGATGCTCGAAGAAGATCGTCGGATTGCTCGATCGCATTGCTGCGCGAAGAAGCCCGACGGCGTCCTCGGCATTCGACGGGAAGGCCACTTGCCAACCCGGCTGGTGCGCCCACACGACTTCTCCCGACACGCTGTGCCAAGGATCTCCGCACTTGGCGAATCCGCCCGGCATACGGACGACCATGGGGGCCGCCATGCGGTTGGCGGTTCGCCAGCGAATCGTGCCGCAGTTGTTGAGGTGCTCGGTGGCGGGATCGGCATACTTGCGGAATTGAATCTCCGGCACCGGCATCAATCCAGCCAGAGCCATGCCGACGGCTCGGCCGATGATTCCTTCTTCCGAGAGGCTCGTATCGAAGACCCGCCGGTCACCGAACTCTGATTGCAAACCCATCGTCGCGGCATGCACGCCGCCTTTGGGGCCGACGTCTTCGCCGAAAATCAGTACCCTTGGATTCGTGCGCAATTCGTATTCCAAGGTGCGACGAATGGCGGTGAGCATATTGATGCGCGTGGGCTCCGGGTTGGGACAGGTGGACGATTCGGGGAAGGTCCAGCCGCTCGGGACGAGACCGCCGAGTTCTTGGTATTCGGGGCGATCATCCGGACCGTTTTCGAGAAAGACGTGGCGGGAAACCGCCGATGGGTCGGGTTCCGGTCGTGCTTGGGCTTTGCGCAGGGACTCTTCGACCTCGTTGCGTGTCTCCTCTTCGAGAACTTTCCACTCTCGCTCGGAAAACATCGCCGGCACGAGGTACTCCCTAAGGCGCGGCAATGGGTCTGATTTCTTCTCCAAGTCGATGAAGGAGGCATCCTTGTAGGCCTGTGTATCTTGACCGGAGTGGCCGCAAAGGCGAGGTACGCGCAGGCGTAAGAGAACCGGTTTACGCCCGCTGCGAACACGTTTCACAGCGCTGCAGATCAGGTGGGCGGCATCTGCCGGGTCGGCTCCATCGCCGTCGAACACTTCGAGACCGGAAAAGGATGCAAGGTTCGCCGCGATATTTTCGCCGGGTGTCTGGAAAGAAGAGGGAACGGAAATCCCATACGCGTTGTCTTCGATGAAGAAGAGCATCGGCAATTTTTGCGTCGTGGCGATGGTCAATGCGGACCAGAACCCATTCGTGGCGCAGGCGGCGTCTCCCGCAAGAACCGCGGCGATGGCTCCGGCGTGAGCATCGCTGCCGAGCTGTTCTTGATGATAGACGATGGATTGAGCCCAGCCGGCTGCCGGAGTGAACTGCGATCCGACATCGCCGGCCATCGGCAGAACTGTGGCGCCCCCTCGGGACGGGAGGTTGCAGACGACACCGATGTCGCGTCCGTTGCTGAAACCACCCGACCGAGCCATCGAGCCTGCAAAGCCGTCTTCACTCGTCAGGCCAAGCGCCAAGAGCAGCGGTCGCGAACGGTAGTATGCGCCGACGCCGTCGTGGGGATGGTTCAGCAACGTTCCAAGCAAGACCTGCGCAAGATCGTGACCGCGGGCGGAAAACTGGTAGAGGACTTTGCGTTCGGGTACGAGGCGCGTTTCTTCGATCTCGTCCATTGCGCGCGATGTCAGTATCAGCGAAGCGACGCGTGTCCAGTCGTAGCACGGGTCGATACCTCGATCTTGTTTCGTATCCTCTTGTTGCATCAGGGTGCCTCGATTCCGGTATCCATGCCGTGTTCGTTCACGCTCCGAATCTATGAGCATCCCGCATCTCTCGCAGGCGGATCCCACTCCGCGAGTCGCCAACGAACCGAAACGGCCGGGGGATCATGTCTATTACAAACTAATTATTCCGCAGGGGCGCATGGCCAAGCGGTGGCAAATTACGGATCGCAATAGAGGCGAGATTCTACACGACCGATCGCAGCCTTTCCTTCGAAGGCCTTACCGCCGAAAACTCGCCACCGAGAGGTCTCGGCTCGTCATCGTCGACCGCGCAGGCAGCAAAGGGTGATTCGGCTGCGAGTTCGTGCCCGCTCCTATCGCGCGGGCTCCTAGATGGAGCATAATCCTGCACGAATCGCCGTTGGATCACTCGAGTGTCTCGGCGGTTCCCTGCCAAACGGGTGTGGGAGATGCGATGATCGAAAAAGATGTCGTCATTGTCGGTGGAGGCCTCGTTGGCTCGCTCTTGGCGACCATGCTCGCAAAGCGCGGACACGAGGTGACGGTTTTCGAGCGCCGCTCCGGCCGGAGCGGTGCGGGGAAAAGTGCCGGGCGGTCCATCAATCTCGTCGTGACCCGACGTGGTCTCGAAGCGCTCAGACTCGTCGGTCTCGATCGGCCCGTTCTCGATCTGACCGTAAGTGTGCGTGGACGCATGATGCATTCGTCGTCGGGCGATCTCAGCTATCAGCCCTATGGACGAGATGAGAGCGAATGCAACTATTCCATTTCCCGCTCCGGATTGAACGCCTTCCTCGTGGATCGTGCGAGGGAGGAAGGAGCCGATTTCGTCTTCGACCACGAACTCACGGGCGGAGATCCGGAGACTGGAATTCTTCACTTCAAGGATTGCTCGAGCGGAGCTTCGGTCGAGGTCAAGGCAGGCGTCGTCTTCGGTACCGACGGCGCGTTTTCCGCTCTACGAGCGTCTTTTCGAAAATACGCGGGCTTTGAAGACTCGATCGAGTGGCTCGAGCACGGCTACAAAGAGTTTCTGATTCCACCGGGCCCCAACGGCGAGTTTCAGCTCGAGAAGAATGCGCTTCACATATGGCCTCGCGGTGAATTCATGCTGATGGCTTTACCCAATCTCGATGCCTCGTTTACCGGGACCTTCTATCTTCGCAACGAAGGTGATCCCTCATTCGAGTCGCTCGGCGGTACGGCCACGCAGGCCCCTAGCGAGGTTCGCCGGCTGTTCGAACGAAACTTTCCGGATTTCGTTTCCTTGGTTCCCGACTTCGAAGATCAGTTTTTCGCTAACCCCACAGGTACGCTTGGTACGGTGCGATGCTATCCGTGGCATTGCGGCTCTCGTTTCCTGCTGCTCGGGGATGCGGCGCATGCCGTCGTTCCCTTCTTCGGCCAGGGGATGAACACCGGTTTCGAAGATTGCACGCTGCTCATACGCCTTCTTGAAGAGAACGGCGAGGGTGAGTGGGGGGATGTCTTCCGCGATCTCAGCGAACGGCGCAAGCGTCACGCCGATGCCATTGCCGCGATGGCGATTGAGAATTTTTCAGAAATGCGAGAGAAAGTCGGCGACAAGACCTTTCTTCTCCGCAAAGCCGTAGAGCACCGTCTCGAAGAAGTCATGCCCGAGATCTATCGCTCGCGCTATTCGATGGTGATGTTTTCCTCGATCCCTTTCGCCGATGCGCAAGACGTGGGAGCAATCCAAGACGAGATCATTGCCACGATCTGTGCAGGTATCGATTCCGCCGAGGATGTCGATCTCCAAAATGCCCGTGTTCTGATCGAGAACCGTCTCTCGCCCTTCCTGCGCTCGCGGAACATCTCCCTCGACTACTAGTCGACCGGCTGTTCAATCGCATCGTCTAGGGGGCGATTCGCTGCGTCGTCGTCGGGACAAGAGCCTATTTGCGGGTCATGCCGCGGGTGAAGATCTTGCCGCTGATGATCTTGTGAGCGGGCTTGCCGCGGATCATGCGTAGTCGAGCGAATTCTTGGCCGCAACCGGGACAGCGAAGATCGCCCGCGGTGCGATCTTCAGTGATGCGCTCGACGAAGCACTTGACCAAGCCGCCGGAGCCGGCCTTTAGATAGCGGTAGAGCAGCGTGCGGCACTTGAGGCAGTGGATCGCGATATTCCGCCTAGATACCTTGGGGGGCTTCGGCACGATAGCGTCAGTCGGCTAGTCGCCGCAGCACCGCGAAGATCCACACTGCGATCGTGATCCCGGTGGCGATCAGCACCGTGCCGGCGATCCACGCGATCGCATCGTACGGTGCCATGATGGTCAACACACCGGCCACGACGGAAGCCATGTGCAGCCGGAATCCGATCCGAGTCGGTGTTTCGGGAAGGATGGACCGCATCGAGGGTATGGGCTTGATTCCGGCGTCGGGCGCAAAGCGATGGAACCAGACGAGGAAAGGCAAGATGCGCGTCAGCATTCCGTGGACGATCAATCCCGCCCAGCCCCAGATCACGAGCCAGCCGACGAGAAGGATGGCGCGAGAAGATGAAGTCAACCAAGCCCAAGCACTCAGCGGCAGAATCGATGCCGAGATCAGCAGGCCGACACGCCAGAAGCTCAAAGAGATATCCGCCCGGGCGCGTCGCCTATTGCGGATCATTTTCCAGGTCAGTGCAGGGTGCAGAGCAAAGACACCGAGTCCGGCGGGAAGGGCGGACAGTGCGATCCATTTCGTCGAAGAAGCCATCAGCGATGCCGGTACCCCTAGCATCGTCACCAGAAGCGAGAGCAGAAGAAGGCGGCGTGCCCAGGAGGGGAAGTCCCCGGTCAGATAGAACATCGGTACGACTTGCCACGAGACGGAAACCAGCAGCCCGCCGACCCAGACGACCAGGGCGAGAATCGCGTGAGCGAAGATCCAAGACACGCGGTCGGCCGGAAAACGACCCGTCCAGTAGGCGAAGGCCATGCGCAAACCGAGGAGAGTGACGAGCGCGAATGCGGCGACTGCGAGGCTCATGCCGATGGCGGAGGCGTTTCTTGCCGGGGCCCTCGCAAGCGCCCATCCGGTTGGGAACGCAAAGAGCGTCGCTGCCGCAATCAGCAAGAAGAAGGCCGCTTCCGCCGGAAGTTTCGAGAGCGTCGAAAGCGAAAACACCAAGGCCCCGCATCCGAGCACCCAGAAGAGGTGAACGGCGTGAGCGAGGCGGATGCATGGGATGGCAGAACCGGCGAGAACCGGGGTCATCTGATAGAGGGCCCCCAACATCGCAGAACCCAAAAGACCAAGTGTGCCGATATGCGTCGCCGCGATGGTCTGAGGTGCCCAATGCGTGTCGAAGAGTCTGCCTCCGTGCCAGAGAAGAAACGATCCCATGGCGATGAATGCGAGAGGGACGATGGCAAAAAAGCTTGCGGGAATCGATATCGGAGGGGCTTGGTCGAGGCTGAGCCCTGCGGTATCGCTGATCATGGGGCGATCCAAAGAACGGAGGATCTGTCGCTGGTTTCGAGAATTCGGAAGAGTAGCCCGCGTTCACGCAAGAGTGGCTCGAGCGCGCGCGGGTATCGCGGAAGTCGAGCGACGTACGGCCTCTGAACGGCACTTTCTTCAAGGACGGCTTGCAAAGGTTCGGGACTTTCCAGTTCTCGGAGATCGCGGACGGCACTCAGACCGTCGACGACGACGATCAAGGACCACGAGCCGTCGGAGAGTCGAGCCGCATCCAAGACGTGTCCTTTGGCTTCAAGCAGTCGGACCAGTGGGCGCGGTTCGAAGGGTGCGGCGACGTGCAGCGCTGCTCCAGGTGCCAGTGTTTTCAGAATATCGAGGATCACTCCGAGCGGATCGACCCCCGCGTCGAGATGGGGGCGAACGTCGATCTCCCGGAACTCGACATCGACTCCACAAGATCGCTTCTTGCCGGTTTGCCCTTCGCGTCGGCTCGCCGGAGCATCGCGATCGATTTCCTTCGCGTCGCTCGCATCATCACGCCACACCCCTGCGTTCCAGATGGCTAGAACACGGTCCGCTCGCGCGCGGAGCCCTGTGGGGCGACCGGTTCTGCGCCACTCGAGGACCAGTCCCTGGATCATGCCGATGAAGAGTGTGGCGGCGGCTTGGGTGTCGACCGAGCGCAGGGCGCCCGCATCGCGTCCTTGCTCGAGCCAGTGAACCAGAAGTTGGTTTTGCATGGATATCATGCGATTGAGCGCCGCCCGAAGTTTCGGGAAGTCTTCAGTCCCGTCGGCGAAGAGAAGCCGTGGCAGTCCGGGGTAGGTTTCTGCGAAATCGAGCAGAGTGCCGGCAAGAGCGGCGATACCGCGCTTCGGCTCGGCCAAGCACTGCGAGTGCTGAGACAGTTCGTCAGCGAGTGTTTCCCTCGCATGATCGACGGCAGCGACCAGAATGTCTTCGCGGCTGCGGAAGTGGCGGAAAATCGCCGGCTGAGTGATCCCGAGTTCTCTAGCTAGCGCACGCGTCCCGAGCTTCGGCAGAGGTGTCTCCGCTAGCAGGCGCAGCGCGGCTTCGGCGATCTGTTGCTTGCGGCGCGGGGAATCGAGTCGTCGCGAGGACATGAAGAGCAAGTTATCATGTGATAACTTAGGTGCAACACGGGGGAGATGACTCGCTCCGGAATATCTGAAGCAGCGAGGAAGGGGTTCCAGAATGAGCGCTAAACCAAGCGATGCAAAGGGGTTGAAGGATTACTTTACGAAGGACCACCGCGAATGCGACTCCGAGTGGGCCGCCTTGGAAGCGGCAGCAGATGCTGGGGATACCGCCCAGGTCGAGCAGTGTTGGGCGGAGTTCGAACGCTGCATGCAGCGCCACTTCGAGATGGAAGAATCGGTGCTCTTTCCGGCAATCGAAGAAGCGACCGGAATGATGGGAGGACCGACCTTCGTCATGCGCTCCGAGCATCAGCAGATGCGCGGCGTCATGGAGCAAATGGCCGCCGCCGTGCGGAGTGGCGATATCTCCGAGTTGCTCGGCCACGGCGACACTCTGCTGATGCTGATCCAGCAGCACAACGTCAAGGAAGAGAACATCCTCTACCCCATGGGCGAAAATGCGCTAGCCGCCGGTTGGGACGAGATGGCCAAGAAGCTCGAAAACGACTTCTGACCCTCAGCACGGAGCCTGCGTTGCCCGCACGGTCGAAGCGGGCTCGGGTTCTCACCCGCAATCTCCCGCCAAGGTCACCGCGCAGAGGTCGATCGCGGGCCGGGACTCACTTGCTCTAATGCACCGACTCGCCGTGATGATCGGGTCCGCATCCTTTTCGTCGTAGGGTAGAATGGGCATTCGTTCGGGAGCCGCGTCTCGACTGAGGCGCCGGCCCGGAGAGGCTCTTCCGAGCCGATTCCGCTTTCTCGACTACGGTTGGCCCGGTTTGTTCATGCTATTCATGGATGGCCCGGGTCCGGAGACTCCATTGTGAGCGAAGCACTCGTAATCTATCGTGTGGTCGATTCCATCGCCGAGATGACTCTCAATCGACCCGACGTTCTGAACAGTTTTACCCGCCCGATGGCCCGTCGTTTTCAAGAGGTCCTAGCCGATGCGGCGGCCGACGATGACGTGCGGGCTTTGCTCGTCACGGGTGCGGGAAGAGGGTTTTGCGCCGGGCAAGATCTCGCAGAAGCGATCCCGCCCGATGGTAGCGAACCTCCACCGATCCAGTCCATCGTTCGGGAGAGCTACAACCCCATCGTTCGCGCACTGCGCACGATCGAAAAACCCGTCGTCGCAGCGGTGAACGGAGTCGCTGCGGGCGCGGGTGCAAACATCGCACTCGCCTGCGATTTCGTCCTCGCGGCCGAGAGCGCAGCTTTCATTCAGTCTTTTTCCAAGTTGGGTCTCGTTCCCGACAGCGGTGGGACTTTGACCTTGCCCCGATTGGTGGGAACGGCGCGCGCCACGGCGATGATGATGTTGGCAGAGAAGGTGAGCGCGAAGGAGGCGGCGGCGCTCGGCATGATCTATCGCGCGGTCGGCGATGAGGAATTGATGGGCGAGGCCCGCTCCCTGTGTGCGCGTCTCGCAGAACTGCCGACGCGCGGCTTAGGGTTGACGAAGAAGGCTCTCAACGCGGCGATGAGCAACGACCTCGACGCTCAGCTCGACCTAGAAGAGGAGTTGCAGAGGCTCGCCGGTTGTACCGAAGACTATCAGGAAGGGGTGCAGGCCTTCCTAGAAAAGCGAAGGCCTTCCTACAAAGGGCGGTAGGCACGTTCCCGCTTTCTCGTAAGGACTCGATATGCTCGACAAGCAGTCCATCATTGGAGTGGTGGGTGCCGGGACCATGGGCCGTGGTATCGCCCAGGTTGCCGCACAAGCCGGTCACAGGGTCGTGTTGAGGGATCTCGACCCGGCGGCGGTGGAATCCGCTCGTATTCAACTCGAGAAAGTTCTCGCGCGACTCGAAGAAAAGGGCCGCCTTGCCGCGGGTGAAGCGCGGTCCGTGCTCGGACGCATCGAGCTGAGCGGAGACCTCGACGCATTGTCGCCATGCGAGATGGTGGTCGAGGCCGTCGTCGAGCAGATCGACCTGAAAAAGAGCGTCTTTCAAGAATTGGAAGAGATCTGCAGCGAGCAGGCCGTTCTCGCGAGCAACACGTCGTCCCTTTCGATAGCAGCGATTTCTTCAGCTTGCGCGAAACCGGAACGAGTGATCGGTCTTCACTTCTTCAATCCTGCGCCCCTGCTTCCGTTGGTCGAAGTCGTGCCCGGTATCGGGACGGATCTGGAAATTACGGAATCTTGTCGGTCGATGATGGGTGCGTGGGGCAAGACGCCCGTGATCGCCAAGGATACCCCGGGGTTCATCGTCAACCGCGTTGCCCGGCCGTTCTACGGCGAGGCTCTCAGAATCTTCGAAGAAGGTATCGCCGATCCGGCGACGATCGATTGGGCGATGCGAGAGCTTGGCGGTTTTCGCATGGGGCCGTTCGAATTGATGGACCTGATCGGTCATGACATCAACTACGAGGTTTCTTGCTCGGTTTTCGAGGCGTTCTACTACGATCCGCGTTTCAAGCCGTCCTTTACCCAGAAGCGGTTGGTGGAAGCCGGTCGACTCGGGCGCAAGACGGGTCGGGGCGTCTACGACTATCGCGAAGGAGCGGTCAAGCCCTCCCCGAACACCAATCGAGACAAGGGCGAGAAGATCCTCATACGCATTCTCGCCATGTTGATCAACGAAGCGGCAGATGCCGTTTTCATGAACGTCGCGACCGCAAACGATGTCGACTTGGCGATGACCTGCGGCGTGAACTATCCGAAGGGCTTGCTGGCTTGGGCCGACGAACTCGGTCCCGCTTGCATTTTCGAAACGCTGCGTTCGCTTCAAGAGGAGTACGGAGAGGATCGCTATCGACCGAATCCGCTGCTACGAAGAATCGCTTTGAGCGGGGCCCGGTTTCATGATCCGAAGGAGCGACGATGACGGAGCAAGAGCGTGCCGAGTCGGTCGTGGCGGGGATGCTGGAAAAAGACGAGTTCACGCGCTGGCTCGGTGCCGAGGTTCTCGATGTCGCGCCCGGCCGGGCCACATTGCGCATGAAGGTGCGTCCGGAGATGCTCAATGGCTTCGGCGTATGCCACGGAGGAGTGGTTTTCTCGCTAGCCGACAGTGCCTTGGCTTTTGCGTGCAATTCCTCGGGCAAGGTGACGGTCAGCATCGAAAACTCGATCTCATATCCCGTGTCCACGCGAGATTCGGACGTCTTGACGGCAAGCGCCGAAGAAGAGGGCGGCGGTCGTCGAATTTCCTTTTTTTCGGTTACGGTGCGTCGCTCGGATGGCTTGAAGGTCGCCCTGTTCCGCGGCACGGTCTATCGCACGGACAAAGCGCATCCCCTGCGCTGACCCGCGAACGCGTGCCGGCTGGAGAGGAAGAGGAAGATGGCAAAATCACCAAGCAAAGAAGCCTATATCGTCGATGGCGTGCGTACGGCGGTCGGCAAGCTCGGGGGGGCGCTTTCGGGAATGCGCGCGGACGACCTCGCAGCATGGCCCATTCGGGCGCTCTTGAACCGCCACCCCTCGCTGGATCCGTCGCTGGTGGATGACGTCATACTCGGTTGCGCGAATCAAGCCGGTGAAGACAACCGCAACGTTGCGCGCATGGCGCTGTTGCTTGCGGGTATGCCATACAGCGTTCCGGGAGAGACGGTCAATCGCTTGTGTGCCTCCGGCCTTTCAGCAGTCGTTCACGCTGCGCGCGCGATCCGCATGGCCGATGGAGAGATTTTCATTGCAGGCGGTGTCGAGCACATGACGCGCGCACCCTATGTGCTTTCAAAGTGCGCATCCGCCTTTGGGCGAGACGCGAAACTCTACGATACCAGCATCGGTTGGCGCTTCGTCAATCCGGAAATGGAGCGGTGCTACGGCGTGGAGGGAATGGGCGAGACGGCGGAGAATCTCGCCGAAGCCTACGAGATCTCTCGCGAGCGGCAGGACCGTTTCGCGGCGAGCTCGCAGCGAAAAGCGGCGGTCGCGAGGGAAAGCGGGCGACTCGGTGACGAGATCGTTCCGGTGGAAATACCGCGCAGAAAAAAAGATCCGTTGCGCGTCACGGAAGATGAGTTCTTGCGCCCGGATACGACGATCGAGAAACTCGCCTCCCTGCGGGCTGCATTCCGTGGGGGAGGGAGCGTGACCGCGGGCAACTCATCGGGCATCAACGATGGGGCATGTGCGCTCTTGCTGGCCTCGGAAGACGCGGTGGCGAAGCATGGTTTTCGCGCTCGCGCGCGCATCGTCTCGTCGGCGGTGGTAGGAGTCGAGCCGCGCATCATGGGCATCGGACCGGTGGCGGCGACGAGAAAGGCGCTTCGACGCGCTGGAATCGGTCTCGACGACCTTTCGGTCATCGAAGTCAATGAGGCGTTCGCGGCGCAGAGCCTGGCCTGTCTTGGTGAACTCGGCTTGGAGGACGATGATCGTCGAATCAACCCGAACGGCGGGGCCATTGCAATCGGTCATCCCCTCGGCATGTCCGGTGCTCGGCTCGTATTGACGGCCATGCACGAACTCGAGCGCTGTGAAGGACGCTACGCACTGTGTACGATGTGCGTGGGCGTAGGACAGGGAATGGCGGCCGTCATCGAGCGGGTTTGAAGCTTCGAGACCTAGAAGCGGCCCGCCGTCAGAGCGAGGGGCGTCGAGGGTCGCAGTCGTTGCGAAAGCCGCAACTTCGAGCCCTGCAACCGCGACCGATGATCGCCGGACCATGAGGAAAGGAACGAAGAAGGTGAGTCATATTTTCGAGTTCGAGGGATTTCGCCCGGTCATCCACGAGACGGCGTTCGTGCACCCGCAGGCGGTGATCATTGGGAATGTGGTCATCGGGAGAAACGTGTACATTGGGCCAAGTGCTACGCTGCGGGGAGATTTCGGTGGTATTGAGATCGCCGATGGGTGCAATGTTCAGGAAAGCTGTACGGTTCACATGTTTCCAGGGAAAGTCGTCGTCTTGGAAGAGGGCGCGCACATCGGCCACGGCGCCATCATTCACGGAAGCCGTATCGGCAGAAACTCGATGGTGGGGATGAATTCGGTCGTGATGGACGATGTCGTGCTTGGTGAGGAATGCGTCGTTGGTGCGCTTTGCTTCGTGCCGGCGGGAATGGAAATTCCTCCGAGAAAGGTCGTTGTCGGAAACCCTGCGAAAATACTCAAGGACGTAAGCGAGAAGATGGTCGCATGGAAAACGGAAGGAACGGCGATTTACCAGCAATTGCCCGCGCGCTGCCACGAGGCGCTACGAGCGTGCGAGCCGTTGCGGGAACTTCCTGCGGACAGAACGCAGCAAGAGGCGGGTTTTCAGACCTGGGATCAGCGCAAGAATGACAGGAGCGAAGGATGACGAAGCTCGAGAGTTGGGTGTTGGGCGAATGGGTACAAGGCGATTCCCCTGGTCGTGAGTTGTGTCATGCCGTAACTGGTGAGCCGGTCGCTGAAGTGTCCAGCACCGGGATCGATTTTCGGGCTGTCTTGGAATTCGGAAAGAAGCGCGGCGGTACTGCGTTGCGCGAAATGACCTTTCACCAACGCGCGCGTATGCTCAAAGCTCTCGCTCAGTACTTGATGTCACGCAAAGAGGAACTCTACGAGATCTCCGCAGCGACGGGTGCGACACGCAGCGATTCTTGGATCGACATCGAGGGAGGAATCGGCACGGTTTTTACGTATGCCAGCAAGGGGCGTCGAGAACTACCCGATACGCGCTTTCACGTCGACGGCTCGATGGAGGCTCTTTCCAAAGGCGGGACCTTCGTCGGACAACACGTCTGTGTCCCGCTCGAAGGTGTGGCATTGCATATCAATGCTTTCAACTTTCCTTGTTGGGGAATGCTCGAAAAAATGGCTCCGTCGATCCTAGCGGGTATGGCAACGGTGGTGAAACCGGCCACGGTGAGTGGGTTCCTGGCCAACCGTCTGGTGCAACTCATCGATGAGTCGGGATTGTTGCCGGTCGGCGCGCTGCAATTGATCAGTGGAGGGGTAGGCGATCTCTTCGATCACTTGACTTGCCAAGATGTGGTGACGTTTACCGGCTCCGCGAGTGTGGGCCGGAAGTTGCGGCGCCATCGCGCCATCGGCGAGCACTCGATTCGTTTCAACATGGAGGCTGATTCGCTCAATTGTTCGATTCTCGGCCCGGATGCGACGCCGGAAAGCGATGAGTTCGCGCTCTTCGTCAAAGAGGTCGTTCGCGAAATGACGGTAAAGGCCGGCCAGAAATGTACGGCGATACGGCGGATTCTCGTTCCCAAGGGGATGGAAGAAGACGTGATCGCTGCGCTGAAAAAGCGTCTGTCCCGCACGACGCTCGGCGATCCCTCAGTAAAAGGCGTGCGCATGGGACCGCTAGCGAGCCTCGGACAAGTCAGCGAAGTCAAAGAGCGGGTTGCAGCGCTTCGCGAAGCCGCGGAGGTCGTCCATGGTGACATGGAAAACTTCGAGATTGCAGGCGGCACGGCAGGGAAGGGTGCGTTCTGCCCGGCTCAGTTGCTCTACTGCGCGGATCCTCACGGCGCGGATGCGCCGCACGATATTGAAGCGTTTGGGCCTGTCAGCACGGTGATGCCCTACGACGGGCTCGACGACGCGATCGCATTGGCCAATCGCGGCCTCGGGAGTCTCTGCTCTTCTCTCTTTACGCTCGACAACGACGTTGCCAAGACACTTGCGTTGGGCGTTGCGCCTTATCATGGACGCATCTTGATCAACAACCGGCATTGCGCCGGTGAGTCGACCGGTCATGGATCTCCTCTGCCCCATCTCGTACACGGTGGCCCCGGGCGGGCCGGCGGAGGCGAAGAGCTAGGCGGTATGCGCGCGGTGATGCACTACATGCAACGTACGGCCTTGCAGGGTTCGCCGACTGTTCTGACGCATATCTGCGAAGACTGGATGAGGGGGGCGGATCGATATGAGGATCGAATCCATCCATTCCGCAAGACCTTCGATGAGTTGAAGATCGGCGATGCGCTCGTTACCCATCGCCGTACGATTACGGAGGCTGATGTCGTCAACTTCGGTTGCCTCAGCGGCGATCACTTTTACGCGCACTTCGACGAAATCGCCGCGCGCGAGTCCTTCTTTGAGCGTCGCGTAGCGCACGGCTACCTCGTTCTCGCCATTGCTGCGGGACTTTTCGTCGATCCGGCGCCCGGTCCGGTGATTGCCAACTACGGACTCGACAACCTGCGTTTTATCGAGCCCGTCTACATCAACGACACGATTCAAGTCAAGCTCACCTGCAAGCAGAAGACACGCAAGGATCCCATCCCCGATGAGAAGCCGCGGGGAGTCGTAGCCTGGGATGTGGAAATCACCAATCAAGACGACGTCGTCGTGGCGCTCTATACGATCTTGACTCTCGTCGAGGCCGATGAAGCGCCGGTGAGTGCTTGAGATGAGCAACGGCGGTGACGATGACATGCTCGCCCGGATCCATCTGCTTCGAGGTGTGCTGAAGGCTCAGCGTCGGTCGCATGCGGGAACTCGAGTCGGAGTCGTGGGAGGGTCGGCCGGAGTCGAGGACTTCGCGCGCAAACTCAAGTCTCACGGCTTTGTTCCATCATTCCTGGTTTGTGATACGGAGTGCGTTCATCGACTTGCACGACTCGACTTGAAGGTGTGGATCGAAGAGGAAAAGCTCTCTTTCCTGGCACGCCCAATGGATCTTCTGGTGGTTCTCGAGGACAGGGGTGTTCTCTCGGCCGTGGCGATCGATACGATTCGCGCGAACGCGTCCTTCTCGCTGGTGGTCGACTTCGCAAATGATTCGCCCATGACTTCCGATGAGCCCGCCGTGCACACGCGAGCCGGGAAGACTTGGTTCTCGCCTGGGTGTCTTGAAGAAGCGAGGCGAATCCGGGATGAGGGGGAAGAAGAGTCTTGGACGCAGCGGTTGGAGTCGTGGGCCGGTGCGCAGGTGAGCATGGGCAAAAGTCGAGATTCCAGGTTCTAGGTCTCGAAGCGAGGAAACGAAATGGAACTTTCCGCATTGACGGCACTTTCACCTGTGGATGGGCGTTATGGAAGGTCGCTCGACGATCTTCGTCCTCTCTTTAGCGAATTCGGAATGATGCGCTTCCGCGTCATGGTAGAACTGCGGTGGCTCGAGTCGCTGTCCGACAACGACGGCGTCGTGGAGGTCGCGCCGCTGAGCGGGGATGCGCGGGCTTTTCTGTCGAAAATGATTGACGGCTTTAGTGAAGCGGACGCACGGCGGATCAAAGAGATCGAGCGGACGACGAACCATGACGTCAAGGCGGTCGAGTATTTCCTCAAGGAAGGCGTTCAAGATCACCCTGAGCTATCTCTAGCGGCCGAGTTCATTCACTTCGCATGCACTTCAGAAGATATCAACAACCTCGCTCATGCGTTGATGCTGGAGAAAGGGCGTATCCATGTGCTGCTGCCGAAGATGGATCAATTGATCGACGCAATTCGAGCATTGGCTCATCGATTCGCGGAAATACCGATGCTGTCGAGGACACATGGACAACCGGCTTCGCCGACGACCATGGGCAAGGAGATGGCCAATGTCGTCCATCGCCTTTGTCGCCAACGCGAACGGTTCAAAGATGTGGAAGTCTTGGGGAAGATCAACGGCGCTGTGGGGAACTACAACGCTCATCTTGCAGCCTATCCGCAAGTCGATTGGCCGGCGCACTCGAAGGCATTCATCGAGTCGTTGGGATTGACATGGAATCCATGTACGATTCAGATCGAGCCGCACGACGGCTTGGCGGAATACTTTCACGCGCTCATGCGCTTCAATACGGTATTGATCGACTTCGCGCGGGATATATGGGGCTATGTGTCGTTGGGGTTTTTTCGACAAAAGACCAAGAGCGGGGAAATCGGGTCGTCAACGATGCCGCACAAGGTCAATCCCATCGATTTCGAGAATGCCGAAGGTAATTTGGGAGTCGCCAATGCGGTTTTCTCTCACTTGGCCGAGAAGCTCCCGATATCGCGCTGGCAACGCGATCTGAGTGATTCTACGGTTCTGCGAAACCTCGGTGTAGGAGTTGGGCATAGCGTGATCGCCTTCGGGTCCTGCCTGCGGGGTATGGACAAGCTCGAGATCGACGAGGATCGCCTTCGGGAAGATCTCGATGCCAATTGGGAAGTTCTCGCCGAGGCGGTACAAACCGTGATGCGGCGTTACGGCATTGCGAACCCCTACGAGAAACTGAAAGATCTGACTCGAGGGAAACACGTCGACGCGAAGGCGATGAAAGCCTTCGTCGCGAATCTCGACATTCCCGAGCCGGCGCGCCGTCGCCTCGAGACGCTCACGCCGGCCGACTATATCGGCAACGCCGCCGCGCAAGCGCGCAAGTGCTGAAACGGAGAGCTGCTACAAGTCCCCGTTCTTGAGTCTCGTGACGTAGCCGTGGTAGGCGCGCATGGCGACGGCGCCGAAGATCAACATGATCGGGATGTTGGCCCACAGCATCAGCCCGGTCCCCAAAGCGGTGATGTTGTCGAGTTGCGCGTCGGTGGAGATCAGGGCGGGAATGGTCGCGACGACGACCAAGACGCAGTAGATCAACTTGTAGGCTAGGACGGCGCCTTCTCCAAATAGATAGACGACGCCTTGCTCTCCGTAGTAGGACCACGAGATCATCGTCGAAATGGCGAAAAGCCAAGCGGCAAGCGTGACCAGCCACTTGCCTAGACCGTCGGTCGTTCGGTCGAAGGCCTTGGCGGTCAATGTCGCGCCGTTGTAATTCGAGAAAGCGCCTTGATGGACGATCTCCAGCGGTTTGGAAGAATCGATGACTTCCCAGTCGATGGCAAAAGGCGACGAAGTGTTAGACGGCGCTTCGATGACTTTTCCGGAGAGGCGGTGGTAAGGCATGCCGCTGTTCGGGTTGATCTCACCCGATACGATCGTAAACACGACTTTGCCGGCGAAGAGTTCCTCGCGCGGTGACGCGGCAATCGGCGTGTCCTCGATGCTCCACTTGCCGTCATCGACGGCGATGACACGAGCATCGGCGGAAAAGTCGATATCGGGCGCTCGATTCCAAACTCCGGTCGTCAGGATGACCAGCGAGGTCAAAGTGCAAACGACGATGGTATCGATGAAAGGTTCGAGGCCGGCGACGATGCCTTCGCGAACCGGTTCGTCGGTCTTGGCCGCGGAGTGGGCGATCGGAGAAGAACCTTGGCCCGCTTCGCTGGAGAAGAGCGCGCGTTTCATGCCCCAAAGCAGAGCGTAACCCGCGGTGCCTCCAACAAATGCTCCTGTCGCTTCAGACGGAAGGAACGCCTCGGTCACGATCAGGCGGAGCATCTCGGGAACGGATCCTAGGTTCATCAACACGACGTAGATCGCTGCAAGCAGATAGATCACGCACATGAAAGGAACGAGCGTACCGGCAACCCGCCCGATTCTCTTGATGCCTCCGATGATGACCATGCCGACGATCACACAGAGGATGATGCCGACCGCGATTTGTGGGATTCCGAAATAGGCGTGGCTGATATCAGCCACGTTCCACGCCTGAAACATGTTGCCGCCGGTGACGGCCGAGACCAGCAAAGTGACGACGAAGATTCCGCCGACGAGTTTACCGACGGGTGCGAGTCCCATGGCGGCAAAGCCCTTCTGGGCGACATACATCGGGCCGCCGTGCGGGTTTTCCGGCTCATCGGTATTGCGGTAGATCATCGAGAGGGTGACTTCGGTCGTCTTGAGGGCCATCCCGACGATGCCGATCATCCACATCCAAAAGACGGCTCCCGGACCACCTAGCGCAATGGCGACGGCAACGCCCCCGATATTGCCGAGTCCCACCGTCGCCGACAGTGCCGCGGAAAGGGCCTGGAAGTGATTGATGGCGCCCGGATCGTTCGGATCGTCGAATTTTCCGGCGGTGACGGCGACGCCGTGAGTCAGCGCGCGGTATTGGCAGAAGACGCTCCATATCGTAAACAGCACCCCCACGCCGAGCACGATGAAAAGCACGATGTTATGCCAAATGACGCTGTTGATAGCCCCCAGCGCATCGTTGAACAGCTCCATCATTCCTCCGGAAATTCTTCTTCCCGGACGGGTTCTCCCGTCTCCAGATCCGGCAGATCATGACCTGAAGCCGAACGGAATACAACAGGACCCGCTAGGACCCACTCGGAGAGTGGGGAGAGGTGAGGGATGTGTCGACTTCGGCCGCCCGGCTAACGAACTGGTAAGTAGCGCTGGGCTATTCCTGGTCTCGCTGGTTTCGGGGGGCGCGAAAGGCATCGATCGCCGCTCGTGTGTACTCTGAGAGCACGAGTCTTCCGCTGATCTCCGCCCGCGATTCGAGCAATTCGTCCCAATGCTCGGTTCCCTCCCAAAGAACACGTTTGAGGTCGCTTTGAGCCAGGGGAGAGAAGCCGGCAAGACGGGTGGCGAGCGCATCGACGGCGCGATCGAGGCTTTGCAAGTCGGGGTGCACCTCGGCGTAGAGCCCCCGATCTAGGGCCCATTTTGCTGAATGCCAGTCCGCATCGATCGCCATGACGGAAAACGCCGCGGGGCCGACCTTGCGCTCTACGGCAGGGCCGACGACGAAGGGGCCGATGCCGAGCGCGAGTTCGCTGAGCTTGATGGCTGCGCGATCCGTAGCCAGGGCGTAGTCCGCCGCTGCGACCATGCCGATGCCGCCGCCGACCGCCTTGCCGTGGACACGGGCAATGATGAAGCAGGGCGCTTCTTTCATGGCGAGGATCATCCGCGCGAAGCCCATGAAAAACGTCTTTCCCGACTCGAAATCATCGACCGCGAGAAGTTCATCGAAGGAAGCGCCGGCACAGAACGGCCCGCGGTCTCCGCTTTCTAGAACGATGACGCGGACGGCCTCGTCTTTGCCGAGAGATGCGATCGTCTCGGCGAGAGCATTGAGCAGTGAGCCGGGCAGCGCGTTTTTCTTCGGATGAAAGAATCGAACGCGCGCGACGGCTCCATCCCGCTTTATCGTGACATCGCCTTCATTGTTCATGAGTCGATCTCCTCGGTCGGCTGTATGTTGCGGCGCTAGGTCACCGCTCCGTAGACGGGTCAAGTTCGCCCGTTTTTCCGGAGATGGTCTTCCAGATAGTGGTATTCGGGCGTCAGTGCGCCGCGATAGACGATCGTCGCGCCGCGAATCGCCGGCGGGAGCGAAACTTGCTCGAACGGAAGATGCTTGTCCATCGCGGCGATATCTCGAACGAATGGGAAAAGCGCCTCACTGAAATCAGTCGATGATTCCAGCGGCACTTCACAGGGCAAGTTGTCGACGGCAAGAACCAGTGGCCCGTGGCCCGACCATCCTGCCACGGCTTGGCCGCTCTCGGGATCGTAGACGTAGACCGGATCATCGGGAGTCGTCGATTTGATCGTTGATTCGAAGGAACCGCCGATATCGCAGCTCACGTCACCGATGACCTCGAGTCGTGGTGCGAGAGAACTCATCCATGCTGCTCGCAAGGCGTCTCTGGTGACGAGTCGAGGCTGTGGCTCTTCCCAGTAGACGCCATTGACGACGATGCTCAGATCGACGATCGCGCGCTCGAGCCGACTCTCGTATGTCTCGGGATTTCGGGAGTAATCCTCGACATCGAAGCCGCCGTCGGCAATACGGGCTACGGTATGTTGCTTTCGGTAGACGGTCTTGTAAAGCTTGTTCCGGTCAAGGGAACTTCGACGGACCAGTGCGGTGACGTTCTCGGGCGCGATCGTCTCATGAGGGAGAAGGTCGAAGATCTCTTGTGCGCCTTCGGAGGTTTTTCCGTAGCCGACGAAGCCGCATATGACGGGAGCGATGGCCTTGGGAAGGCCCTCTTCGCGAATCCGATCGCCGACTCGGCGGATCGCATTCTTGGCCGCTTCGAGATCCGCGTAGCGGTGCGCCGGCCGAAGCTCTTCGAAGCAAGTCGGAACCCCCCGCTTGCTGAGACGTCGGCCAAAGGCCCAAAGCGTGTCGATCATTCCCGCTAGGCCGGCGTGCCGTCCGAAGGAGACGAGTCGCTTGCCTTTCGCATCGCGGATGCATTCGTAGTCGATCAGTGTGCATTTCAAGTCGAGCAATCGCTGCAATAGTGGAATGTTGTATGCTTGGCCCTTGATGGTGTGAGAGAAAAAGATGTAGGTCTTGTTCTGCTCGATCCGGGCGATGGGAATTTCCTTGACGGCAAAGATCGGATCCGCATCGTCGAGCTTATCGACGAGTGCGGCGCCCGCATCGCGGTAGAGACGGTCGGGAAATACGCGTGTCGGCGAGCGCTGAACCACGCAAGCGATCCCCGTTTCCACTAAGCGCCGGACATGCTCCGGTATCAGTGGAACGCGTCTCTCCCACAGGTTCTTGTCTTCATGTCGAATACCGATCTTCACATCGACCCTCTCGTTTGCGTACCGTCGGCCTTCGATGAGCGCGAAGGATATCGTTGCCGCGCCGAAGACGCACGCCGGCCGGAATCGCCGACTTTCTTCCGTGTCGAACGAAACGCGCTGTCCCGGATCTCGAGTCAGTAGCGAGGTATGGCCGGATCGATGTCACGCGACCAAGCGTCGATGCCGCCGGAGAGGTTGCGTGCGCGGCGACATCCGTGCCGGCGCAGAAAATCCACCACCATGGCGGAACGCATGCCGAGGTGGCAGTAGACGATGATTTCTCGTTCGGGATCGATCTCCGCAAGACGCGAAGGGATCTCATCCATCCGTATCCAATCCGAGCCGGGAATCGACCCGATCTCGATTTCCCGCGGCTCGCGGATATCCAACAGGCGCGGGGCGTCGGGCATTTCGAGTCGCTGCTTGGCTTCTTCCGGCGAGATTTCCCAGGGCACTTCGTCGACCTCCTCTTCCTGCTGGGGCGGGCCGTCGCCGTCGCTTGCTTCGCTACTCGAACGCGGTGTTCCGCATGAAGCCGCTCCCTCGACTCCCAGCTCAACACTTGGGTTTTCGCCGCAGGCCGGACAGTGCGTATCCCGCTCGAGCGCAAGTTCCTGGAAGTCCATGGCCAGAGCATCGAGACGCAGCAGGCGGCCGATCAATGGGTTGCCTATCCCCAGAATCACCTTGATGGCTTCGCCGGCTTGAATCGTTCCGACGATGCCGGGGAGAACACCGAGCACTCCGGCCTCAGCGCAGCTCGGAGACTGACCGGGGGCAGGGGGGTGGGGAAAGAGGCAGCGATAGCAAGGGCCGTCATCGGCGACAAAGACCGAGGCTTGGCCTTCGAATCTCAGAACGCTGCCGTAGACGAGCGGTTTGGCGAGCCGTACGGCCGCGTCGTTGACTAGGTAGCGTGTCGCGAAGTTGTCCGAGCCGTCGAGCACGATGTCGTAGTCCTGCATCAAGGTCACGATCTCATCCTGCGACAGCCGCAAATCATGCGCCTCGACGTGGACCCCGGGGTTCAAATCGTTCAGGCGACGCTTCGCCGAAGCGACCTTCGGCCGGCCGAGTTCGGAGGTCGAATGCAAGATCTGGCGGTGCAGGTTGCTCTCGTCCACACGGTCGAAATCTACGATGCCTAGTCGGCCGACACCGGCGGCCGCGAGGTAGAGCGCCGCAGGTGATCCCAATCCCCCGGCGCCGACGATCAAGATGGAGGCCCGCCCTAGTTTCCGTTGGCCGGTCGGGCCGACTTCTGGGAGGATGATCTGGCGAGCATATCGGCCGAATCCGGACGGGGTTCCCTCTTCGGCTCGTTTGGAGTCTTCGTCCATTGAGATGGCCCTCAGTCGTTGCGGAAGCATATTGCCACGCGGTCGCAATCTTGGACCGCGTCCATTCCAGGATACCCGTCTTCGGTCCTAGAAGGCATAATTCCCCATTCCGCCTCGAGCGGCTGCTGCGGCAATCTAGGAGAATCTCATGGCGAAGAAAAAGGACGAGAACGGTCCGGTCGACGCGCACGGTGATCATCGCTTTCCACCCCCGGCCGAGTTCAAGAAGGCCGCTCGCGTTTCGGACGAGAGTATTTACGAGCGCGCAGCCGCGGATCCACAGGCGTTTTGGGCGGGGTTTGCAGAAGAACTGAGGTGGGAGACTCCTTGGAAGGAAGTCCACACTTTCGATCCTCCCGATGCCAAGTGGTTTATCGGGGGCAAACTCAATGCATGCGTCAACTGCGTCGATCGCCACATCGAAGGGCCTCACCGGAACAAAGCGGCTCTGATCTGGGAGGGGGAGCCCGGCGAGAAGAAGACGTGGACCTACTTCGATCTCTACCGTGAAGTGAACCGGTTTGGAAATGTTCTGCGCAAACTCGGAATCAAGAAAGGCGATCGTGTCGCGATCTATCTGCCGATGATGCTCGAATCCGTCGCGGCGATGCTCGCCTGTGCGCGCGTCGGGGCGGTTCATTCGGTGGTTTTCGGTGGATTTTCCTCGGAGTCGTTGCGCGATCGCATCTTGGATGCCGATGCCCATCTGTTGATCACCGCCGATGGCGGCTTTCGCCGGGGAAAGGTCCTTGCGCTCAAAGAAGCAGCGGATGCGGCGGTAGAAGGCTGCGCATGCATCGAGAACGTGCTCGTGATTCAGCGTGGTATTCCCGGCCACGAGTGCTCGATGAAGGAAGGTCGCGATCATTGGTACCACGACCTTGCCGACCAAGTCGACGCATGGTGCGAACCGGAAGTGATGGATAGCGAGGATCCGCTCTTCATTCTCTACACGTCCGGAACGACCGGAAAGCCCAAGGGGATCGTTCATACGACGGGCGGCTATCTCACCGGCACCTACGCGACGACGCGTGTGGTTTTCGATCTCAAAGATGACGACGTCTACTGGTGCACGGCCGATATCGGGTGGGTCACCGGCCATTCCTATATCGTCTACGGGCCGCTGGCCGCGGCTGCGACGCAGATCATCTATGAGGGAGCGCCGGACGCGCCCGATCGAGGTCGTTTCTGGCGAATCTGCGAACGCTATGGGGTGACTGTCTTCTATACCGCTCCGACGGCGATTCGCGCATTCATGAAGTGGGGGGATGACTGGCCGGCGGGTGCCGATCTCTCCCGCCTACGCTTGCTCGGCTCGGTTGGTGAGCCGATCAATCCCGAAGCATGGCTGTGGTATCACGAACATATCGGTTCGGGACGTTGTCCGATCGTCGATACCTGGTGGCAGACCGAAACGGGGCAGATCCTGATCACCCCTCTGCCGGGCGTGACCGTGACCAAGCCCGGTTCTGCTGCCAAGGCCTTCCCCGGTGTGGACGTGGAGATCCTCAGCGACGAAGGAGAGAAGATCGACGGCGAAACCGGCTTGCTGGCGATCCGCGGTTCCTGGCCGGCGATGACGCGCGGGATCTGGGGTGATCGACAGCGGTTCATCGAGACCTACTGGAGCAAGTGGGAGGGGATCTACTTTCCAGGCGATGGCGCCAAGCGCGACGAGGACGGCTTCTTCTGGGTGATCGGGCGGGTCGACGATGTGATCAACGTCGCCGGCCACCGCCTCGGAACGGCGGAAGTCGAATCCGCGCTGGTGGAGCATGCCTCTGTCGCCGAATCCGCCGTGGTCGGCATTCCCCACGAGATCAAGGGAACGGCTGTGGCGGCTTTTGTCACCGTCCGGGAGGGATTCGAGACCGGCGATGAACTAGCCGGAGAACTCAAGGCCCATGTTGCGGAGAAGATCGGCGCGATCGCTCGACCCGAGAGCATCATCTTCGCGGCGGACCTTCCCAAGACCCGTTCGGGGAAGATCATGCGGAGATTGCTGCGCGATATCGCGGAGGGTAAGGCTCTCGGCGATACCACCACGCTGGCCGATCCGTCGGTGGTCGAGTCGCTCAAATCGCAGTACGACGACGAAGCCTAGCTCGAATAGGCCGGGACTCCTGGACTCGGAAGCTTGCACCCTCGA
>JALUUK010000767.1 GCA_027021395.1 Acidobacteriota bacterium | reverse complement strand
GATGCTTTCGGCGGTCAATCAGCGGCAGAATATGGCCTTTGGATTCTCGGATTCGGATATCAGCGAGGATTTCATGCCGGTCGACGGATTCGTAGAAAAGCCGGTCGAACCGAAAACCCTGCTCACCCGCATCGACGAACTGATCTAGTGCAGCTTGCTAGCGGAAATAGCCGTCGAGAAACTTGCTGACGCGGAAATGTTCGGACTCTGCGAGTTTGAAGCTCTTGTGAACATACATGCCGGCGTCGGCCGGGTCGTAGTGAGACCTGTAGAAGTCGCGAAGTTCGATGATTTCGCCGAGCGCATCGGCAAGGGCTTCGACATCCTCTCGTGTGTTGTAGAGTCCGAAGGAGGCGCGTACCATTCCGGATTTGAGCAGAATGGCCTTTTCGAACTCCGCATCGTCGATGTCGTCGGCGGCCTCTAGCAAGTCGTCCATGACCATTTCTTTGACGTACGGATGCGCGCAAAAACATTCGTTTCGCACGGAGATGTTGTAGTAGTCGTTGAGGATGGCGGCAACGAGTCCATGATCCATTCCGGATACGTTGAAGGAAACCGAAGCGGCACGCGGGCAGAGGTCCGGATCGGATTCTCCGTAGACGATGACTTCGGGGATGGCGCGTATCTTCTCGAGAGCGAAATTGATCAATTCGGTCTCATCGTCATGGATCACGTCCATGCCGATACGGTCGAAGACTTCGAGTGTTGCTGCGAGTGCGATCGCGCCGGGAATATTGGGTGTTCCCGCTTCCTCTCGATCAGGAAAGCGTTCGCTGACGATGTAGCGGTCGACGAAGACGCGGTCGACCATGCCCCCGCCGACTTCGTCGGGTTCGATGGCTTGCAGGATGTCCTTTCGGCAGACGACCACGCCGGGGGATCCGGGGACGTAGGTCTTGTGTCCGGAAAAGACGAAGGCATCGAGATCGGCGTTGGGGTCATCGTGCCCGGACATCGTGACGGGGATGTGTGCCGCGGACTGGGCGCCGTCGACGAGAATCAAGGCGCCGACGCGGTGAGCGAGGCGCGCAATGTCGTGAACGGGATTGATGATTCCTGTGACGTTGCTGACGCCGGTGACGGCAATGTAGTTGACGCGATCCCCCATCTCGCCGAGCGTTTTTTCCAGCCCTTGGAGACAAATGCAGCCGGGTTGCCCGTCGGGATGGGTCGTCAGCGGCAGATGGACGACCTTGCCGGCATGCTTGCGGTGCGGCAGGTCATTGGAGTGATGTTCCATCAGCGAGACGAGAACGACCCCGCGATTGCTGCGATAGGAATTGAAAACACGAGCCATGCGGTTGATTCCGGCCGTCGCGCCGCTGCCGGTGAAAAAGCAAGCGTACCGTTCCGGATCCGCGCCGAGGAAGGAGAGGACGCGGTCGTGAGCCCATGCGTACTCGCTCGTGGCAATCATCGCCGGAAAATGCAGCAGCGAGTGGGTATTGGCGTAGTGCCGGTAAAAGGCCTCGAGGGCTTCATGTGCCGCACCGAGCATCAAGGTCGAGGCCGTCGAGTCGAGGTAGATCCGGCGGGTCTTCTTTCCGTTGGCGAGCGTATACTCGGTATCGAGACCAATGAAATCGGTCCTTAGTTTTTCGAGCATTGCGCACCGTTCTTCCCTCGTTCTCATCTCTGTTTCGCGGCCTCCTCGTCATGAATCGCTTGGGCAAGAGAAAGAAGACCATCCGCGCGAGCCCGAGTCAAGCAAAAAAGGAGAGGGGAGCGAAAGTCGAACGGGGGACGTTCGAAGGGACGGGAAAGAGGCAGGATCGCTCGATGGATTTGCATCGACCGCGCGTTCGCAAGTAGATTTGCATGGGAACGCGTAAAGGAGGTATCGGGCGGCGATGGACGAAGCGGAAGGGATGAGGGCGGCGATCGAGGCCTGCCGGGAGGGCATGAGAAAGGGGCAGAGTCCGTTCGGCTCGGCGATTCAGCACCCGCAGCGCGGATTGGTGACGGCGCACAATTCGGTCTGGCTCGATACCGATCCGTCGGCGCATGCCGAGGTGAATGCGATTCGCAAGACGGCCTCTTTGCACGGAAGCATCGACCTTGGTGGTGCGGTGCTCTATTCGACCTGCGAACCCTGCCCGATGTGTCTTACGGCGATCCACTGGGCGAAAATCGATCGTGTCGTCTATGGAGCGGATATCGCAGATGCGGAGGCCGCCGGATTTTCCGAACTCAGAATTTCCGCACGCTCCATGGTCGAGCAGGGCGGTTCGCATCTGATCGTAGAGGGCGGAGTCATGGCGGCGGAATGCCGTCGGCTCTTCGACGAGTGGAAAGCTCAATCTCTGCACCGCTCCTACTGACGACAACGGTCGGGGTCAGTCGTCCGGGTAGAGATATTTCCAGAAAGCAGGTTCATTCTTGAGGTTTCGGTCGAACCAAGCGACGATCGTTTCCGCCCAGAAGCGGCGCTTTTCATGCTCGAGAATCCAATGATTCTCGTCGGCGATTTGAACGTATTCGACCTCTCTACCGAGCACTCTCAAGGCGGTGTAGATCAGATCGCTCTGCCCGGGAGGAACATTGGTGTCGGCACTTCCGTGCAAGAGAAGCAACGGCGTCGTGATCTTGTCGGCGTGAAAGAGAGGGCTTTGTTCGATATAGAGTTCAGGGGCATTCCAAGGATAGCTGTTCGTGCTGGCGGCCGCGCTGTAGAGGTAGCCCCACCAACCTTCGCCCCAGTAGCTTGCCAGGGAGGAGATTCCCGCATGCGATACTGCCGCGGCGAAGATATCCGTCTTGGTGAGCAAGAGCATGGTCATGAAGCCGCCGTATGAAGCTCCGATGGCTCCGACGCGACTTTCATCGACAAAGGCATGGGTTTGGAGAAAGTGCCGGGTTCCCTCGATGATTTCATCGGCAACGGTACGTCCCCAGTTGTTGACATGGCGTGAAGAGACCGCCTGCCCGAAGCCGGTGGCTCCGCTCGGCTGAAGGACATAGACGACATATCCCTGAGCAGCCCAGTACTGCTGCGGATATCGCCCGGCGAAGACGCGGCGGGAAGGAGAGGTTCCGCCATAGTAGTAGACGATCAGAGGCCATTTCTTCTCTCGCTTCGGATCGAATCCAGGAGGCAAGTAGAAGCGGCCCGGGATCGAGACGCCTGCATTGCTGACGAAGTTCCAATCGACGACCTTCGCCATCGTGATCTCGGCCATCGAGTCTTTGCCGCGGCGAAACAGCTCGGTAGATCGGCTGCCGTCGTTCAAATCGAGGGCGTGCACTTCTTGGGGGCGATCGACCGAGGAGCCGCGATAGAGCAGGCGTGCTGCATTGCCAGCGAGGTCGAAGCTCTCGATGACGTCGACCTTCGTGGGCATGCTCTCGAAATTTCGCGTTTGCAGATCGTAGCGAAAGAGGCGCACGAACGAAGCCTCTTCCGCCAAAACGTAGATCGAAGCGCCGTTCCGGCTCCACCGGGCATCGACGATATTCGGGTCGAAGTTCAGAGAAATGACTTCTGCTTCTCCTGTCGTGGAATCGAGCAAATAAGCCTGTGTGTCGTAGAGATTGGGCTTTTCGTCGTTGTCGCCACGCACGCCTTGTCGGCCGAAGGCCAGCGGGCTGGAGAGGACCAGGATTCTGGATCCATCCGGAGAATACCGCGCGTCGGCGGACCAGGGGATCTCGCTCAGCGTTCGACTTTCGAGTGTTCGGAGATCCAATTCAAGTAGCTTGACTCGGGCGAAGGGCCATCGCTGATCATCTGAAAGAGCCTGGGCGAGCAGGATCTTCGATCCGTCGCGTCGAAGAGATGCGATGGATACTCCCTGCGCATCGGCGCTAAGACGTCTCCATGATCCGTCCTCGGTGCTGACTTGGAAGAGAGAGTGCTTCGTGCGCCAGTCCGCCCAGCGATCGGGAAGGGCGCGGAACCGTTTGGCGAACGGCGTATCGGCTTGGTCCTTCTCTTGCACGAAGAAGAGGAGGCTCTTCCCATCGGCGGACCATCTGAACGGACCGAGGTCTTCGTAGCGGTCGATGAGCACGCGCTCCTTGCCGTCCTTCCAGCTTCCGATCACCAGCGATGATACTTCATCCTCGCTCAAGACATAGGCGTAGCGGTCATCCATGGGGGACCAGGCGAACGAGCGGATTTCCTTGGAGCGCAGCGTGCGCAAGATCGCGCCGGTGTTCACATCGACGATTTCGATCCATCTTCGCGACGAAGGACTCGGTACCGGAGGCGATTTCAGCGTGAGCGCAGCGAGCGAGCCGTCGCTCGAGATGAGCGAAGAGACGACCCGTGGCGTCTCGAGGATATCCTCGAGTGCCAAGGAGCGTCGAGGGTCGGTCGAGATCGTCAGGGCATCGAGCGAAGAGGCCTCTTCGGCAGAGGCAGATATCGTCAACGAAAGCGTCCAATCCTTTGCCGCATCGGAGTCCCTGCCGGCGGTGATGCTGAGTTGGTGAGTGCCGGTTTCGAGTGGGAGGTCGGCTTTCGACGGGTCGTCGTCGCCGGCATTGCGACGAAGGACTTCTTCACCGTCGACCCGCACCAAGTAGGGATGGTCGGAGTGCACCGAGATCTTCGCGTTGAGGAACGAAGTCGTCGTGACATAGGTGACGAGGTGCGCTAGGCCGTGATCGCGGACCTGACCTCCCAGATCCAAGCGGCCGTCGCGTGTCGCGACATGCCGCCAAGTGGCGGATGAGGACCAAACTCGCCCGGCAGGCTCTCCCGCATGCGGCGAAATCGCGTTTGGGCCGAATCCTTCGAGCGCCAAGGGTGAAAGCGCGTCGTCTTCGGAAGCAAAAGCCGTCACTGAAGATGGTGCGCCCTCGAGTAAGAGCCAAGCTTCGACCTGTCGCTCGACCCGTGCGTCGTCGGGCTCGTCGTTCGAGGCGGTCCATGCCGGCAGGGCCGCCGACAGCAAAATCAAGGCGAGGCAGGAAGAAATGCGAATCCGGAACATGAACGACCTCCCGAAAGCCGGAACCGCGTTTCGCGCTATGCCCGGCGGGAACGAGGCGGTATTCTACTCGAATCGTCGCGTAGTCCACGCAACAGGCGCGTTGTCTGGGGTAGATTCGCGGCCCCGCGAGGAGGCGGAGATCCATGGCAGAAAAGCAGCAGCGAGAGGAAGAGATTCGTATTTCGGTGGCCATGAATGAGTCCGGCCATCCGGTTCGTATTCAATGGGGCGCTACCGATGATCCGAGCGCTGGTGGACCTACCGAGGAGAGCGGGATTTGTCGGACGTCGCACGATGCCCGTGCGTTCTTCTTGTACCTGTGGGACGGCGAAAAGAAAACCGTATCGCATATCGACCTCTGGACTCAAGAGATGACCATCGACGAGATGAACGCGTTTCTCTATCACTCGGTCATCACCTTGGCGGATGCCTACCAGCGGGCGACGAACAACGAGGACGTCGCCGAAGGCGTGAGACTCTTCGGCAAGGATCTCGGAAGGCATCTAGGCTTGATCCGGCAGGATCCGGAAGGTGAAGCGGGAGGAAAGGCGTGACCGGTGACGGGCACGGCAAGAAGGCGAGGGCGGTCTCCATTGACGAGCCCCCCATAAGCAGGGAGAACTTCGATCTGGATCCCGGGCGCCTTTGGGTGATGCACTGCTCGGAAGGGCCGGTGCCGCGCGCTGCGGCGGAAGCGGCGGCGAAGTTCTTGGCCAAAGAGACTCGGCCGTGGCTGATTCAATGGGAGGAGGATTTCCAAGGTCTGCCTCGACGTACACGTATCGAGGCGGCGCGGCTCTTCGGCGCGCAGCCGCAAGACATCTCTCTAGTGCAGACGACCTCCGCCGGGCTGGGGATGATCGCTCGGACCTATCCCTGGCGGACGGGCGACGAAGTCGTGATTCCGCTCGGCGAATTTCCGACCAACATCTGGCCGTGGAAGACACTTGCATCGCGCGGTGTTCAATTGAGGGAGGTGCCGTTGTGGGATGGGCACGAGGCGGGAGCCGCAGCTTGGGAGACGACGGCTCCTACCGGTGCCATCGATCCGGAAGAGAGATTGCTCGAAGCGCTCGGAAAGAGATCCCGCCTGCTGGCGGTATCGCATGTGCGCTTTCAGGACGGAGTGCGCCTAGACCTCGGGCGATTGGCGGAGGGGTGTCGTTCTCGGGGGGTCGATCTCGTCGTCGA
>JALUUK010000766.1 GCA_027021395.1 Acidobacteriota bacterium | reverse complement strand
CGGCCCCTCGACGAGCACCCATCTCGTCAGAGGCTCTCCCCGGCGAAACTCCACCACCACCGGCACGCGCCCCCGGAAGTAGCGATCCTCCAAGACCTCATCGTCCTTTCCGAGGACCAACCTCTGCTGGATCTTTCCTTCGATGAGATAGGCTCCGTCCTCGGTGGGTCGGCTGTCGAGCTGGAACTTGTATTCGGGCAGGCCGACTCCGCGGATCCACTGCCCCCAAAACCACTCCATCGATTCTTCGAGGCCTTCCCCGAAATAGATTTCGGAGACGCGGACCATGTCTTCCGTAGAGATCTCTTTCTTGGCGAAGGTCTTGGCAAGGGCTCTCATGAAGCCGAAGAATTTTTCGTCGCCGAAGGTCGACCGCAAGATATGGAAGGCATAGGGTCCTTTGTTGTAGACCGCAGCTTGGTACCCGCCGCCCGGATGTTCGGAAGAGATCATCTCGCTGGCTTCCTGCACGCTGGAAATCAAATCGGCCTTGAGTACGGCCTCTCTCCATTCCGTGACCTGTGCATCGTATTCGGCTTGGCCGAACATCTTTTCGAGAAAGATCGCCGAGGAGTATTCAGCGAGTGACTCGACGAACCAATAGTTGCCTTGATTGGTATTCGCCGTCGATGCGCCCCACCACTGGTGTCCGACTTCATGCGCCACGACCGATTTCATGAAGCGCGAGATATAGGTGGAATTGGCTCGATCGCTCAAGCCGGTGGCGATCGTGCTGGATCCGCGAAAGACGAGCGATCCGAGGTAGATGATCGACGACGGTGCTTGGCCGTAGAGCAAGCCGCCCACGGGGTCGTTGACGAGGTCGAGTTTGGCAAAGGGGTAGTCGACATCGTACATCGCCCGGTAGAGGTTGATCGAGTTGGCGGCATAGTTGGCTAGTGGCAGCAACTGCTTCGGGCGGATTTGCCAGTCGGTCATGGCTTGCTTGTCGACGTGTATCACGACCGGAATCTTCGTCCCGTCGATCTTCGTCGCCGGAACCGTCGACTCGACCTCGTAGTAGTCGCCGTAGATGATCGTCGGGAAGGTGACGGGATGATGGGTCGTCCATTTCGTCGTACGGACATTTCCTTCAACGACATCGGAAAGCTTTTGGCCGATGCCGAGCGTCTTGAACTCAGCGGGATGCTTTATCGTCAGCTCGAAAACGTCGATCATGTCGGCAAATCGCACGAAGGGAAGCCATCCTCCACGTTGCATTCCTTTGTATGAGCGCGAGTAGTCGTAAATCGCGCGCGCGTTTTCCCACTCCATGTGAAGAGTGAAATTCTGCCCCGCTTTGATCGTCTCGGGGAAGATCACTTTGCCGCTGTTCTTTCCGGTTTGGAAAAAGGGAAGGTCCTTTCCTTCTGCGTCCTGAATGGCGAAGATCTTCAAATCCGGTGCGGTGATCTCGTCGGTGGGGCCGCGGCGAATCATGGCGATGCCGAAGTCGATCTCGTCGAGATCTCGTCGTGCCCGCAGGGTGTAGTCGATATTGCCGTACATGGTCTCGTTGTCTTTCAGGCCGAGTTCGACCGTGCCGCGAATTTCCGAGACTTCGTAGTCGCGCGACCCCTTGTCGGGGCGACGTTCGAGGATTCGAGGGTGGATGTCGGCTTGCAGCGTCTCTTGGCTGTAGTACCTGTACAAGGGGAAAAACGAGCCCTCCAAGAGAGCAGATATCTCTTTGCGATCATTTCTGTCGAAATAGATTCCGAACCAGTGGTCGCTCTTCTTGCGGAAGACGCGAACGAGATAGGCATCTTCATCGTCGGGTATCTTGAATTGGAATCCGGAAAGGTTGTTTTTCTTGCGGGCTTTCTTGCGATTTTCCCTTTTTTCGATGGCGATCTCGCGCCATTTCGCCGGCAAAGCATCGATTTCGGCATCGCGGCGCCCGGTGAAGAGTTCGTCGAGGAAGGTGTCTTTGATTTGCGGTGTTGCGATGATCGAGATGCGGTCGGCGTCGAAAAGGAGCTTCTTGGCGAGGCTTCGTCTCACGACACGATAGCGTTCGTAGTATCCCGTTTCGCGTGGTGGGGCATAGTCATATTCGATGTGGTCGGAGTAGATCTCGATCTGAGGCAGGTACATGCCCAAGGGAAAGTCGATCTTCGGATCCCGCATGATGCGAAAAGAACTGACGGGGGTGATGATGGCCGTGCCGGGACCGGCTTTGATGCGCATTCCTTCACGGTCGAAAGAGAAAGTGTCGAAGGAGAAAACCTGGGCGTCGTCGAGCGCCGGCCGTTCGAGCGCGTTTTCCTTCGAAAAGACCAACTCTTCTTTTTCGATTTTCCATTCCTTCGCATCATCTTGCGCCAAGTGCAGGGCGAAGGTGTTCAAGGTCATTTCGTCGCCGCGGACGGTGTCGATGGAGAGACGGGTCAGATATCCGCCGTCCTCCGTCGGCCGGAAGATTTTCGATGAAAAGGCTTTCTTGTAGGGCAACCCCTCTTCGTTTTTCTCTTCCTTGAGTTCCTTGATGCGCGCATCGACGACTTTTTCGAGTGCTTCTTGGATTTCCGGTGAGACATCGGGCCGTGCGGCGAGCGATGGGGAAGGGTTCATCGGGCTGAGAAGTACGAGTCCGAGAAGAATCGCGGCGAGACTCCGGGGCGTCCGCCACACCGTCACGATCGTCATGGCTTATTCCTCCTTAGCGTGCTTTGAGACTTGGCGTGCTCTAAGAGAAACGAGTTGCCACCGGCACCATTACATACGCCTCGCTGCGCGGAATCATGCTCTAGGTGGTCGATGAACGATCAGCGGTGGCGAGTGCTCTCCGAGCGGCGGGCCCGAAAAAATCGACGAAGCAAGGTCGAGCTCTCTTCAGCGAGGCATCCGCCCTTGATGGCTAGGGAATGATTGAGCCCCTGAAAACCGACGGGAATCGTCTTGAACCACTCGGTACTGCCTACCTTCGGATCGTGGGCGCCGAAGACGAGGCGGTCGATTCGCGCGTGGATCATGGCGCCGAGGCACATCAAGCAGGGCTCGAGCGTGACGTAGAGCGTCGTTCCGGGAAGCCGCGGCGCGCCAAGGGTCTTGCCCGCACGCCGGAGAACGACGATTTCGGCGTGGGCCGATGGATCGCAGTCTCGCATCTGACGGTTGCCGCCGTCGGCGATGATTCGGCCCGCGGAAACGAGTACGGCGCCGACCGGCACCTCTTCTCGCTCCGCGGCGTCTTGGGCTTTTTCTAGAGCCGCTTGCATGAAGCGAAGATCGTCGACCTCGGGGCGCTTGGATCCGGTCATGGCAGAGACTCCGCTTGGAAGATCTCGACGGGAGGGTCTTCGCCCGACCCGGATCGCTTGGCCTTCAGCAGGTCGGGGGGGGAAGCGCAGCCGAGTCCCTCGACGGAGACTCCGTACTGGCGCGCCCGTAGGGATTCGAACCCCAAACCTCCTGATCCGTAGTCAGGTGCTCTATCCAATTGAGCTACGGGCGCATCTCGAGCCGCGGATCTTAGCCCGGCGTACTCCAGGCGGCAACAGCGCTCGAGGAAAACTCAGGATAGCGCAGGATGGTCGAAGATGACGAGGACATGGAAGATGAGACGGACCGTGGGGTATCGTACGGACGATCTCGTGGTGTCGCAGCCCAGCTTGTGCCGGCTACGATCGGGGCTACCTAAAGCCCGGGAACAGCCGGTTCCCCCAGCCGAAACGCTTGTTGCCGGTCGGACCGGTTCCGATATAGCCCTGGGCGGGCCCGAGGACTTCGAGGAATTCTTCGGAAGAGTAGGTCTGGATCGCCGGCGCGACGTATTGATCGTCCACACGCTGCGTCTCGTTGGTCGCTTGTGCACTGACCTCGCGGTTTCGCCCGTTCTCGTTGTTCATCATTCCCAAATCCCTATTCCCCGGAATTCTTCGCCGGGACCGTTATCGGCGGGTGGGTCCCCAGGCTCCCGTGAAGCCACCCCCGCCGGAGGCTGATGCCACCGAAACACCCTTCAAGTTTCGTGCCGTGTCGCCCGCTCTCGACCTCACTCACCGCGACGGGCTGAGTGCGGAGCATTTTCCACGGCGGTCCAAACTACGACTCCCTGTCCGTCCAACTCATCGAGCGTGGAACGGACGTCGGATTCGACGGTGTCGACGGGGGCTTGAGGGAAGAGCCGGGCGATTTCCGCCACGATGTCTTCGATTTGATGCGTCCCATCGCATAGCTGCCAAATCCTTCGCGCAGTTGGGTTTAGCACGTGAACCTGGCGCGTACGCTCATCGTAGACGATCAGCTCGGAGCCAAGATCCACCGACCGGATATCCACCCTCGCTCGAGGACAATCCTTCACGGGGCACCTCCACCACGGAATGGGCCGCTAGATGACGATTCCAGGATAGCAAAACAGGGTATCCCGGATTGGTCCGCGCCGCCTCCGGCTCAACCGAATTCAACGCCTTGCAGGTTCCCGTCGTGAAGGAAAAACCGGGTGTCTATCTGTTACGCCGGTCCCGGCCAGGGGTCAAGGGAACTTTGTGCTGAATCTGAGCCGGAGAGTGACGTATTTGGGCCTGAGAGATGACGGATCTTCGTGGCGATCCCGGCGGACGTGGACTTCCGTCGAGCGATCCGCCGTCGGCAACGAGCCGAAGCGGGGTGAACTTGCTTTTTCCCGTTTTCTTTGGCTTTTCGTGCCGTGTCTCGTGATTGAACACAACTTGCCGGAAAAGGTGCCGAGCGCCGCACACCTCTGGTTGATCGTTACTTCTTAGCGCCTCGCCGCGTTCTGCAATCTCTTGCCTTGCCGCTTGCGCGATCTGCCCTGCTACACCTTGCCAAAGTCCCCCAGGGTCCACCACTTGCCGCAATGGCCATGCCGGGCATGGATTTTGCCAGTATCCTTTGGGTAGCGAGCAAGCGGGAACATATTCGGGAATCGCGGCGTCAAGGAAACGAGCACCGGTAGAACACGTTGGTGACCAGTTTCGGCTCATCAGGGAACAAGTGCCAACAATTCCGGTGGTTTGTGGAGCTTGACCTCGGTTCGGACGGGGCGTAGCTATCCCACAGGGTTTAGGGATTCTCGCGTCGAGAAAGCACACGGGGCGCCACGTGTGGCAGGCCGCAACAGGCAGCCTGCGACAGGTGTGGCGGGAAATGGAAGGGGCGTATGCCGCGAGCGAGTCGTATTCGATCACGCGCCGAAAAGGCTCGGCGATTTCTTCTCGTTGCCGCGTCGGCATGGTTTGCGGTGGCGGTGGGATTTCAGGCGGTGGCCTCGGCGTCCGAAGCCCGGAAAGGCGCCGTGGCCGAATCCCGGTCGGAAGCGCCGGATTTCACGCTCGGTGCGGGTGACCTGCTCTCGGTCTTCATCTACGGCGAGGACGGGGCGGAAGATTGTCTGGTGCGCCCGGATGGCCGCATTTCGCTGCGCTTGATCGGCGACGTGCAGGCGGCGGGCCACACTCCCGAAGAGCTGGCCAAGGCCATCGTCGAAAAGCTCAGGCCCATTCAAGTGGATGCTCGGGTCACCGTGGTGGTCCGGGAAATCCACTCCTACCGCCTGTACATTCTCGGCCAGGTCGGACAGCCGTCGGAGATCGTTTCGGTGCAGCCGCTGCGGCTCCTGCAGGCCTTAGCCGTGGCCGGCGGTCCGGCGGAATTCGCGCGGGGGAAGGTGACTTTGATCCGCGAGCAGCGTCGGATCGAGATCGACTACGAAGACATCATCGAAGGCAAGAACCCGGATGGGAACATCTGGTTGCTCTCCGGTGACGTGGTGATCGTAAAATGAAGGAACTCCGCCCGATTCCGGTGTTGGCGGCCCTATGCGGCGCAGCGCTCTTCGTTTCGTCGGGCGAGGCTTCGATGTGGCGTTTCGATCCCGTCTTGCAGGTTGAAGTCGAGCGCAACGACAACGTGCTGCTCGCAGGTCCGGCAACCGGCGTAGCGGACAATATTCTGACCGCCGACATCCGTTTGGCGCTGATACGCGAGACCGCGCGGTCGGCGCTCGAGCTTTCCTATCGCCCGATTCGCGAGTTCTACGACGCATCTCCCGATCTCGACAACACCACCCAGATTCTAGGTATCAGCTACGCCCGAGAGATGAGCACGCGATCGGCTTGGGACTTTGCCGCGGGATGGTCGCGATTCGAGCGGCAACGCCTTGATTTCGAAACGCCGGAT
>JALUUK010000765.1 GCA_027021395.1 Acidobacteriota bacterium | reverse complement strand
ATGAAGCGTTCGCTCCCCACCACGTCCCGTGCCGCTCGGCGATCCGCTTCGTCCGGAGACACGAGGGCCGCGATGGTGATCAAGCCGAGATCGCAATTGGCGCGCGCTATCTCGCCGGCCCGGCGAACGTTCTCCGACCGATCCAAGCCGGAGAAGGTGAGATCGCGGTTGATTCCCAGCCTCAGATTTGTGCCGTGCAATACGAACGGCGTGTAACCCTGATCGAAAAGGCGTCTTTCCAACGCATAGGCGATCGATGCTTTGCCCGAGCGAGGCAGGCCTGTCAGCCACAGCGTAAACGGCTTTTGTCCGAATCTCTGCGCCCGTTCTTCTGCACTGATGAGGCTTCGGTGGGCCGTCAGTTCGGCTCGCTGCTGCCCCATGTCGTCGTCTGCGAGCGCTTCGACATCGCGGATCACTCCGGCTGCAAGCGTCGCGTTGGTGAGACGATCGATCAGGATAAATGCCCCCGTATGCTTGTTTCGTTCATAGGGATCAAAGAGCAGAGGACGCGTCGTCGCAATCTCCACTCGCCCGATCTCGTTGAGTTGAAGATGCGTTGCCGGCTCGCGGTGGAAGGTATTGATGTCGATCCGATAGTGAAGTCGAGAGACCGCCGCTTGCACCTCACCGCTCGGATGCTTGATCAAATACGGCCGTCCCGGCTGCATCTTTTCTTCGGACATCCAGACCAACATCGCTTCGAAGTGCGCATCGCAAGTCGGGAGGTTGCGCGGATGCACGAGCAAATCACCACGACCGACATCCACTTCATCCTCCAATGTCAAGGTCACGGGAGCGGGAGGACCCGCCTCCGCTACGGGACCTTCGAAGGTTTCGATGGACTTGATTCGGCTGCGCTGCTTCGACGGCAGCGTCATGATCTCGTCGCCCTGCCGCAACACACCGGAAACGACCGCCCCACTGAATCCGCGGAAGTCCGGACTCGGCCGAAGCACGTACTGCACCGGGAAGCGCATGTCGATCAGGTTGCGGTCGCCGGAAATGTGGACCGTTTCGAGGTAGTCGAGCAGAGGGCTTCCCTGATACCACGACATGTTGTCGGAACGATGGACGACGTTCTCGCCTTCCACCGCGGAGATCGGGATGAAATGCACGTCGCTGACTTCCAATTTCGCCGAGAAGTCGGAATACGCTCGACGAATCTCCTCGAAGACATCTTGCGAATAGTCGACCAGATCCATCTTGTTGACGGCCACGACGATATGCTTGATTCCAAAGAGCGAGGCAATGAAGCTGTGCCGCCGCGTCTGCGGCAATACGCCTTGCCGCGCATCGATCAAGATGATGGCCAGATCAGCGGTCGATGCTCCGGTCGCCATGTTCCGCGTGTATTGCTCGTGGCCCGGAGCATCGGCCAAAATGAACTTTCTCCGAGGTGTGGCAAAGTATCGATAGGCCACATCGATCGTGATGCCCTGCTCGCGTTCCGATCGCAGCCCATCGACCAGCAAGGCGAAATCGATCCGGCCTTCGCCCGCGTGTCCGACCCTCTCGCTATCGCGTTCGAGCGCGTCGAGATGGTCGTCGAAGACCATCTCGGCATCATAGAGCAGTCGCCCGATCAGAGTGCTCTTGCCGTCATCGACGCTGCCCGCGGTGATGAAACGCAGAAGGTCCTTGCGCCGATGCTTTTCGAGAAATCCTTCGATATCTTTTTCGATGAGATCTTGATCGATCATCCGCCGGCACTCTCCTCGCCTGAAAAAATGAATGGGCTCAAACCCGCAAAGGTCAAGCCCCATGGTACCCCGACCGGGATCGATTAGCTGATCGTGAGCACCGAACGTAGCGCCTTCATCAATTCCGAGGAACGATACGGCTTCTGAACGAATTCGACGAGGCCCTGCCGGCTGAAGCGCAGGGAGGCGTCGTGTTCATTGTAGCCGCTCGACAGGACGACCGGGATAGCGGGATCCATCGCGCGAAGCGCGCGAAAGGCCTCTTCTCCCCCCATGACCGGCATGGTCATATCGAGGAGCACGGCGACGATCTCGTCTCGATGCTCTCGAAAGAGCTTCAGGCCCGAGATACCGTTGTCTGCCGTGAGTGTGGAGAAACCGAAGTGCTGGAGGAACTTTGCAGCGAGTTCACGCACTGCTTTCTCGTCGTCCACGACGAGGATCGCTCCCTCGCCCCTCCAGCCGACATCGGCTGTACCAAGATCACTGATGGGAGTCGCAACCTTGTCCGTCGTCGGGAAGAAGATGCGAAAAGCCGTCCCCTCGCCAAGCTTGCTGGTCACCGTCAGCCTTCCGCGATGAGATCGCACGATCCCCTGCACTGCAGCAAGCCCTAGACCGCGTCCGGTTTCCTTCGTCGTATAGAATGGATCGAAGATTCGAGAGATGACCTCTTCATCCATCCCCTTGCCGTTGTCGCGAACCTCCAAGTAGACATACGGCCCTTCGAAGGCAACTCCCGGCAGATCAGATTCCAGATCGCCCTCGCCCTCGCCCTCGCCGACGTCCAATCCGGTCGAAACGATGATCTCTCCGCATTCGTCCCCGACAGCGTCGGATGCATTGGTGATCAGATTCATGATGATCTGGCGCACCTGCGTCACATCGACTTCGACGGGCGGCAGGTTCTCGGCGAATTCGTAACGTAGAGCACACTTCTTCGCAATGGAAACCTCGAGAAGATGCGCCATCTCCTCGACCACTTCGGAAAGAGATACACTCTCGACAACGAATCTTCCCTTGCCCGAGTATGCGAGAAGTTGCCGGCACAACTCCGCCGCCCTCTGAGCTGCCTTGAGGATATCGCCGACGTGCTCGCGGACCTTCTCTTCCGCCGGCAGATCGAGCAGCGTCATGTCGGCGTTTCCGATGACTCCGAGCAGCAGGTTGTTGAAATCGTGGGCGATACCGCCGGCCAACACGCCTAGACTTTCCAGCTTTTGGGCCTGTTGCACCTTCTCTTCGAAACGGCGGCGCTCTTCCTCGGCGCGCTTGCGCTCGGTGATGTCTCGAACGACGGCAAGAAAAACCGTCCCTCCCACGACATCCATTGGAGAAAGCGAGATTTCTGCGGGAAACTCGCTGCCATCCTTGCGGAGCCCAAAGATAGTGACATCGCTCTTCATCGGCCGTGCGACGGGGCGCTGACCGTACTTGTCCCTTTCCGCCGCATGCTTCGCGAAACGCTTAGGTACGAGATCTTCGACGAGCATTCCGAGCAGTTCGCTCGGTGCATAGCCGAAGATCTCCGCGGCCCGGTCGTTTGCCATGGTAATGCGGCCATCACGTCCGGAAATGATCATGCCTTCCGGATTGGATTCGACGAGCGTGCGGAACTTATTCTCGCTGGCCCGTAGTGCTTGTTCGGCCCGTTTTCTCCCCGCGATCTCGCGGGCGAGGTCTTTGATCCGTTGATTCAGCACGAAGAATTTTCGGTCGGCTGTCTCCATTGGAACCAGATGCAAGAGAACTTGATCCTTCTCCCCATCCCTGGAGCAGACGACGCGTCGTGCTTTGCAACGAACGACGCGGCTTTCCCCCGATTCGGACCGGAGCGACAAAGCCCCGGGTATGGTCTCGGCACAACGCGCAGCGCTTCTGAGATAATCCGCTGCCGAGTCGGCATCGACCGCAAGATCGACGAAGCGCCGCCCCTCGAGTTCTCGGGCCTCCCGCAAGCCGACTTCTGCCGCGGCGGAAGGAGTCGCGGCGAGCACTTCTCCGTCCAACGACAACAAGAGCATCGGCTCTCCAAGCAAACGAGCCACCTGCCTGAAGTCACGAAGACGCACGATATTCCATCAACCTTTGAAGTACTCGCGCCCGTCCGGAGCATCGGATTCGAGTTCCGGCTCCAGATGGATGACGATCCGACATGCCCCGCATCCTTCCGCGATGGTCTCTTCCAACTTGACCCGCGCGTAGCCGAGATTCTCGGCTGCTATCGATCCGAAGACATTGGAGGTGATCATGCACATGGACGGTCGCGACAGAACCTTCTCTCCGAACGGGCATGCGCGATTCCCCAGCACGATCTTCTCATCGCTCTGCTCGATGACATAGAAGTCACCGGCGATCCGCCTCTTGAGATCAACCAGCACGTCCGCAACCTGAGACCGGGAGAGCGAAGCGGTACGAAGCGCGAGTCGATAGTCGTGGTTGATCTCGTCACCGAGCTTCTGCCCCACGACGCTCATGAACCCGGAAGCCTCCTCCACACCTACGACCATCTCGAGCGTCGATACCAATTGCCCCAGCAGGGAGCGCATGAACGGCTCTCGTGCGAGAGGAATGTCGGCCCTTGCTATGCTCTCATCGATCGGAGACGGCTCATCCATTGCCTCACCTCATCCCGCGGCATCCAAGCCCTCATCGTTGAGGATATCATACGCGAAATCCGGTGCTGCTCTGGAAAACATGATCCACTCGGATTCAATTTTCTCGGCAGTGAAAGCCCCTCTCACCGACCTTTCGCCGGAAGACTGCATTCCCCCTTCGCTCCTCTTTCGTCCTAGATCCCGGCACAGACGAGAGGGTATATCTCCGAAGCGGAGAAATGCGGGGATTCCCTCAGGGGTCAATCTCCGGAGGTGGCTCGGGCTTCGAAAACAGTGTGTCCACGCAGCAACGTTCGCACGACCCGACCCGTCACCTCGACTCCATCATAGGGGGTCCAGGCGCACTTGCTCTTCATCTCGGAGGAACGGATGACTTGTTTCGAACTCGTGTCGAAAAAGATGAGGTCGGCGGGTTCCCCGACGGCGATGCTGCCGACGTGGGGGATCCGATAGATCTCGGCGACGCGCGACGACGTCAATTGTGCAAAGCGCGCGGGGGTCATCCCGAGCTGAAGTCCGGTATCCCACAATAACGGCAGCGAAGTCTGCACTCCGGGAATTCCGCTCGGTGCCTCACCGTAGGGCCGAAGTTTTTCCTCCAAGGTATGCGGCGCATGATCCGTGGCGACGTAGTCGATCAGATCCGGGTCGAGCAGCATGCGGGCGAGACGGACCTTCTGCTCGGGCTCCCTCAGCGAAGGGTTCATCTGAAAGAGAGTCCCCCGCTCCTGCGCGAGCGCATCGAGATCGAGGCGCCAGTAGTGCGGGGCTGTCTCCGTATAGACTTGTTTTCCGTAGCGCGCATTGTGCTCGGCGATCTCTTCCACCGTGTCGGCAGCGGAAATGTGGCAAATCGTCACTCGTGCCCCCGTCTCCCTGGCAAGGCGGAGATAGCGCCGCACGGCAACCAACTCGCACTCGAGTGTTTGAATCACCGCGTGGTCTCGAACCTGCGCCGCCTTCCCCAAACGCGCGCGCTCACTCTCGATCATCGACTCGTCCTGAGCATGCACCATGACCGGGACATCCGCCTCACGCGCGATCTCGAGCACGCGGCGAGCGGACGCCTCATCACCCATCGCCTCGGTGCCCGTCGTGGCGCTCTCGTACATCTTGATGGCGACGACGGCAGGGTCGTCGAGACTCTCGCGAAGTCGCCGCCAGTCCTTGCCCGTCACGCCGACGTTGACGAAGAGGCGGAACGCAGGAGCAACCTCCTTTGCAAGGCTCACTTGCTGCCGAACCAGTTCCGACGTCTCGAGCGGGGGTGACGTATTGGGCATCACCGCAAGCCCGGTTACCCCCCCCGCGAGAGCAGCGGCGATCAGATGTTCGTAGTCCTCTTTGTGCTCCCCACCCGGGACGCGCCCGTGAACGTGCATGTCGAAAGCCCCGGGAAGCAGCAGAGCCTCCCGCGCATCTAGGACCTCCTCTCCGGGGCGGGGAGAAATCGTCTCGGAAATGCAAGCGATCGAGCCGCCTGCCACGCGCAGGCAAACTCTCTCTCCGCTCGCGAGACGGGCGGAGCGGATGAGAATATCGTTCACGATGACTCCTTCCATGCCGGTGAATAGCGCATCCCGAGGCTGAGCATTCTTTGGATCAACTCCGGGTATTCTATGCCGCTCGCAGCAACGCCATCAGCAAATTCATCGCCGTGCGAAAGATCGGCATTGGGATTGGCTTCGAGAAAGAAGAATTCCCCATCTTCCGCCAAGCGTAAGTCGATACGAGCGTAGCCCGACAGTTCGAGCGCACGATAGACACGCTTGCATACGCGATGAATCCTCCTTCTCAGTGCGTCGTCGATGTCTTCCGCAGGCCC
>JALUUK010000764.1 GCA_027021395.1 Acidobacteriota bacterium | reverse complement strand
TCATAATCGTTGACAGGCTCCGGTGATTCTGGTACTGGGTTTATGGGGATCCTCCGTATACGCTTGCGGTGGTCTTGGCTGTAAGGGCGGGAACTGGGGGTGTAAGAGTGCTGGCTGTTCCGAGGCGGCGCCAGAGGGTGAAAACAGGAGCTGCAGGCTCTGTGATCCATTCGATCCACTGGAGACGCCAGTTTGTGGTTGCTTCAAAGGAGCGTGCAAGCAAACACCAGCCGGTCCGGGCCTCGAACTGCAAGTGCAATACTCTGTGTCCGCGGGTGATCCGAACGACATATTCGCTGTAGGAAACACACTGACGGTGACTCGCAGTTCGAGCTTCGGCCGTCTGGCCGAGTATTTCAACCCGTGGAACGCGGGCACGGAGACGGTCACAGTGCCCAGTTTCACTTCGACGATCAAGATCACTGGGCAACATGCAACAGATCCCGATGTCAGGTTCTTTGATGTCACATCACTTACCGTCAATATCCCTTCGTTCTCGTCCTACGCGTACAACGGCGGACAAACGGGGGCAAACGCGTTGTCACTCGCAAATTCTGGTCAAGGTGAGGTTGATATCGCAACCGGGGACTTCGCCGTGGACTTTACAGCGAGCTTCACCAATAACGAGTTTTCTAGCGCTGCCCCAGCTAGAGCTGAAGGTTCGGTATGGGGTACTTTCGGAAGAAGCGGCTCGGCGCTACTAGATTATGAACTGGAAGGTTTCGCAAACGCGGAGTAGCCGTTTTGAGGTCGAATTCTTGAGCACGGTGTTTGTCGTTCCTAGGGTTGGCGCGATCTGGGTGGATTTCTGGCTCTACCTTTCTGTCGCGCTTGCTCTGGGGATCTACGTTTTCTTGGCGCGAAGGCGGGGTGTCAGAGATGGAGAGGTGTTCTGGTTTGTTACCGTCTGGATCGTGACTGGTTGCATACTGGGCAAACTTTACAACGTTCGGTACTATCAAGGGCGCCCCTGGGCGATTGACGATGTGATAGGCGCATGGCGTGTCGGAGTAGGCGCCTATTCGATCCTGGGCATGTGTTTTGCCGGGATTCTCACAGTAGGTGTCTTTGCTCTGGCTGGTTACCGAGTCGACAAATTGAAGGTGCTCTCAGATGCAGCAGTGCTCGGATTGTGTTCCGGCCAGATCCTCGACCGTGGGGCGTGTTTCCTGAACGGCTGTTGTTTCGGCAAGCCAACAGACCTCCCGTGGGGTGTTATCTACTCCGTGTGGACAAACGCTGGCCAGCGATACCCGAAGACGCCGATCCATCCCGTTCAGCTGTATGAAGTAGGCCTCAATCTCTTGCTTCTTGGCGTCCTAATGTAGGCAATCCGGCGCTCAAGTGGCTTTGCCTTTTGGTTCTATGTGATTGGCTACAGCGTGGTGCGAATCCTAACGCAATCGATGCGCGGAGACTTCGAGTACTCGACGGGTCTCTCCTGGCCGGTGCTACACGGGGCATTCTTGTTGCTAATTGGTCTCCTGGCACTAGTCGTTCTTCATTGGTCCAATCTCAAATTATGGTGGAATCTTCGCGCAATGAGGCGTTTCTAGTGCAATGGAGTGGAGTTCCTGCTCGGCAGTACTTCAGTCGAGAAGCGTTGACACCTGGAGTAGATCACTCCAATCACGCGCTTGGGGTTACCCTCACGGCGCACGCGGAATTCCGCGCGATCCGGCAAAACGAGACCTAGTGGGTGCATTCTGTATGTTACATACATCTCGACAGAATCATCTTGATCCGCGAGTATCACCTTGGCTTGGGCTGCCCTAAGCTCTGGATCATCCGGTGGACGGTTTTCGCCGTATCCCCCCAGTCGAAAACGCAGTTCAGTTGCTTGTCTGCGGGTAGCCGCCGCTGCTTCCCTCGATATGGTTGCCAGATTGGGCTCCATGTCTACCTGAAGCAACACATTCGACACAGTGTCTATCACGGCGGAACCCGACCACTCCTGAAGTGTCGTGCCGGTACGAAATGGATGGCTGCATGTCCAAGGTAGTCGGATTGCTGTCCGGTCGTGCCAGGTCGTAAGCTCTGGTTCAGAAAAGTGGCATGTACTTTGGAAGATCTCGCCAAAAATGAGAGGCCATAGAGCGGGATCCGGCATGACTAGAAGATGCGGTGGCGTCATGCTGATTCGATCGTCATCTCTGGGCCGGTTTGAACTTCGAAGACCGAAAGGCGCGCTTTTGTCAATCACCAGAATTGTGCTGTACTCTCTCTCCTTCGTGCGCTTCGGGATTCCGCCGCTGTAGCGCGAGTCCCTCACGGCCACGGTACAGGTCCACTTGCGAGCGTTTTCTCGGTAGGAATCCGCGATTCCGCCAAGGGAATCCAGGAGCATGCGGGGCGGGACGGAATCTGCTCCGGCATCTGCCAAGAGAAACCCGCCCGAGCATACAACCGCGACGGCGAGAGGAAAGAACAGTCGCCGCAGCAGACGCATCCAGCAAGAACCCAGCTCAAGCAATGCCGAGAGAACGTCGTGCAGGGGCACCATATTCGATCGCCGCTCGGTGAAACTATGATCAGCCGCGTCAAGACCGAATCTCCTCGGCATGACCTGTTCTCCTCCTGGTTTGGTTTTGCACCTACAAGAAGAGCGGAAGTGGCCCGCCAGCCCAAGCCCCTCCGGGATCGGACGCGCCGGTTCATTCCGAAACCGAGCCGGCTCGCTACGCTCGCCGACACGCTTTCGAAATGAACCGGGAAGGAGCAAAAGCTAAGTGCTCTCACGCGACCCCTGGGAGAATTTACAGAAAGAACGTTACACCAACAGCCTCCAGACCGCCTGGGCGCACCCAACTGTTGACCTGTGACTATCTGACCGATAGGAGGCTCAACTCGTTCGACAATCCGGGTTATACTGTATCGGTGGGACCGGAACCGGGAGATGCACATGACAGCAGAGAGCAAGAAGATTCTCGCGGACGCACTGGAACTTCCCCCTACAGAGCGTGCGGCCCTTGTCGAGGAAATCTTGTCCAGTTTCGATTTTCCCGCCCGGCAAGAAGTAGATGCACTCTGGGCTCAAGAAGCCGAAAGGCGGATCGATGCCTTTGAACAGGGAGAGATGAAATCCCGCCCTGCCAAAGAGGTCTTCGACCGAATCGACCGGCAACAGGGCTGATGAAGGCAGAAATACTTGCAGCAGCGGAAGCGGAGCTGTTGGATGCTGTCTCGTTCTACAACGAGCAGAGTGAGGGGGCTTGGCTACGAGTTTGCTGCAGAGGTCAAACAGACTCTCGCCCGTATTCTCCAGTTTCCTGACGCTTGGCACCCGCTTTCCGGAAGGACTCGACGTTGCCGCACCAAGCGTTTCCCCTACGGCGAGATCTACCAACTTCGCGGAGACCTCGTCCTCATCGTGGCGGTGATGCACCTGAGCCGCCATCCTGATTCGTGGAAGTCGCGCGTTGAACCGGCTCAGAGACAGTAGGAAGGTGCCTGGCGCGCCATTCCGCCGTGACTACACCTGCATGAGACGAAAAGTCGTGCCTGACGATTCCCCTTGGAGCGCTTCCAGTTGCCCGTGACTTACGGCGGAACGCCGTGCTAGGCACCCTTCCGGACGCCCCCTTCAAAGCGTCGAGGACTCCGTAAACGCTTCCGGCGCGACACGTGCCTTGAATTGCTTCCGCGTTCTTGACGTTTTGTCGCCATCAGGTGGGCTTCAGCCCTGGGGTGATTTTCGGCTCCGATCCACCTTGGCAACCTGTCCGGTTTTCGGGGTCCACTTCACCGAGGACGATGCAGTGTCCTCTTGAACCCGGACGATATACGATCTTCCGTCGTGTCGGGCTATGGGGTCTGTGGAGGTGCGAAAGTGCGAAGCGTGGGCTCGTTGGAGGCGCCGACCACGAGTTCGGAGAAGCGGTCGATCTTTTGTTTCGCTCGGCGGCTTTCGGAGGCGGAATGATCCTCCTCGTGATCGAGGAAGATGATCTGGCTGCCGGAAAACTCGAAGTTGAAAGGGACGTGGATCAGGTCCGCGAGTTCTTCGATGATCGCCTCGTGTCGATCGGGAAGAGCGAAGAGCAGCATGAAGCCTCCCCCTCCCGCGCCGTTGATCTTTCCGCCGAGAGCGCCGGCCGCCATGGCTCGTTCGTAGAGTCCATCGACTTCCGTATTCGAAACGAGGTTGCCGAGCGAACGCTTGAGTTGCCACGCCTCATGCAGCAGTTCTCCGAAAGGTCGAAGATCACCGCCGGAGGTCAGGATCTCCACCGCTTCGCCGACGAGATCACCCATCACCCGAAGCTGCCTTTTCTTTGCGACGATGTCGTCGACATAAGACCTTGCGACATCGGAGGCGGTTCTGACGATGCCCGTGTAGAAGAGCATCAGGTGATCGGAGAATTCGCGTAGGCGCGAGGGTGTGATGGTCACGGGATGAACTGAGATCTCTCCGTTGGTGGCAAAGTGAATGCGGTTGAGTCCGCCGTGGGCGGCCGAGACCTGATCTTGCGAGCCGACGGTCTCCTGAATCATTTCCTGCTCGATATGAATGCTTTCGAGAGCGAGCTGTCGCTTGCTGGGCATCTTGCCGTCGAGCGCGTACAGGGCATGCAGAAGTCCCACCGTAAAAGACGAACTCGAGCCCATGCCCGAGCGAGCGGGCAGATCGCCGTCGTGGTGGACTTCGAGGCCGCGTTCCCAATGGAGAAAGCGCAGGACCTCGCGCATGGCGGGATGCCGGAAATGCTCGATCTCGCTGCAGGTTTCGATCTGCGAGTAGACGGCGCGGAAGCGATGCTCGAAGAAGGGCGGAAGAAAGCGGGCCGTCAGGTAGCAGTATTTATCGATCGTCGTTGCGAGGACCGCACCGCCGTGGGCGCGATACCAAGCTGGATAGTCTGTTCCACCACCGAAGAAGGAAATCCGGTAGGGTGTCCGGCTGATGATCATTGGCGCACTCCGGGCGAGGACTTCTTCCGTCTCTCGCCCCCCGGATTCAATATCCGGCCGCAAACAGCAGGAAACAAGTGCGTTCGTTCACGAACTCGAATCCGCGCTTCCCTTGGTGCGAAAGGCCGGCTAAACCTCTGATTGAAAGAGACTTGCCTATCAAGGCAGGAGGGCTCCGGTTCAGCCCCGCCAGCGCCCCGGTCTCGCTCCGCTGGCTTCACGCATCTCGCGTACCAAAAAGGTTTACCTTTGAATTCGACTCCGCTATGATGGTCGTGGGTCCAGAGTGTCAATCTCTTGAGCACCGTCCGGCTGCGAGTGTTTGGGCCGGATCGACGGGAAGGTTATGCGCACGGTGGCCGTGGTCCAGGCCAAGGGTGGCGTTGGTAAGAGCACGGTCAGCGTGCACCTCGCCTGCGGCTTGGCCGATGCAGGATTCCAAACGATCTTGATCGATCTCGATCCCTCATGCGGGTCTTCCAAGTATCTCGGAATCGAAGCGGACAGCACCCGACCGGATCTGTGGGACGCGCTCGAAGGGCGCGCCGAATTGCTCAGTGCGTCGCAGACCATCGACGGATTTTCTCATCTTCGCGTGATTCCACATCGCTTCAGCGGCTACGAAGCCGTGATCCGCGGCCCCTATCGCTTGCGGGTTTGCCTAGCACCCTTGCGCCGCAAAGGCATCGATTTCGTCATCCTCGATACGCCCCCGAGTTGGTCGCCGGCCACGGCCAAAGCGCTCACTGCAGCGAACGAAGCGTTGGTCGTCGCGGAGCCGAAGACCCTGAGCCTCGTGGCCCTGGTCGATCAGATGCGCATCATCGAGGACACGCGCGAGAGAATGAATCCCGACCTGCGCCTGCTCGGCATCGTTCCGAACCGCGTGCTTCGTACCCGCCTTTCACGCCAGTCTCTCGCCGGCCTCGAGGCCAAGTATCCGGGCCGCGTTCTTCCGGCTATCCGCGAGTCCGCCCAACTCGCCGAGGCACCCGGCTCTCATCAACCGGTGAGCCACTACGCACCCGGGAGTTCCGCTGCCCGCGACTTCGCCTCCTTGACCGAGGCCGTCATGCGGCTGATCGCGCCGAAGAGATCGGTTTAGCGGTTTCCCGAAGCGGGCCGGGAAGGTAACGTATCCGAATCCGGTGCCGAAATCCGATCTTAGGCGCTAGAGGGGGAAGCAGGGAGTGACGTGGCGGTCGTATTCGTCGTTGATGATGATCCGGTGACATGCGAGGCGGT
>JALUUK010000763.1 GCA_027021395.1 Acidobacteriota bacterium | reverse complement strand
GAACTTCGGTCGGCCCTCAAGGCCGATGGTTTGCTCACTCGCGATGCCCGCGAAGTCGAGCGCAAAAAATACGGCCGCAAGGGTGCACGAGCGCGCTTCCAGTTCTCGAAGCGATAGTTTGACCTTTCCCCTGTGGCGACAACCCAAGGAGGCCGGCACGCCGTGACCCGCCTCCTGAATACTGGAGACGTCGTGGAAAACTCCACCACCAAGATCTCGTTGCGCGCCATGCTCGAGGCCGGCGCCCATTTCGGCCATCCGAAGAATCGGTGGAATCCGAAGATGCGGCCCTATATTTTCGGCCTTCGGGGCGGCGTGTACATCATCGACCTGCAGAAGACGCAGGCTCTCTTTCAAGAAGCCCTCGAATTCGTGCTCGAGGCGGCATCCAAGGGTAAGACCGTGATGTTCGTCGGCACGAAGCGTCAAGCTCAAGAAGTCGTGACCAAGCAGGCCAAGCGATGCGAGATGTTCTACGTGCATCAGCGCTGGCTCGGTGGGTTGCTGACGAATTGGCAGACCGTCAAGAAGTCCGCGCATCGCATGCGTGATCTCGAAAACGTCGACACGGATCCGCGCTTCGTGCATCTGACGAAGAAAGAGCGGCTCTCGTTGACCAAGGAGCATGCCAAGCTCGACAAGGTTCTAGCCGGGATCCGGGACATGACCCGTCGGCCCGACATCCTGTTCGTCGTCGACATCCGTCGCGAGCACATCGCGATCGCTGAAGCCAACAAGCTCGGTATTCCGGTGATCGGAATCATCGATACCAATTCCGACCCCGACAATATCGACTACCCCGTTCCCGCCAACGACGACGCCATTCGCTCGATCGATCTCTTCGCCGGCAAGGTCGCCGACGCCGTGATCGAGGGGCGTAACATTTGGCGGGCTTCGAGGCCCGAACGGGCGGCTCGTTCGACGCAGGGGCGCGGTGGCGCTCCGCGGCGTCGCAGCAACAAGGCCGAACCGGTCGCCGAGCCCGCTCCGGTCGAGGATGCCGCGACGAAGGCCCCGAAGGAGGAGTCGGTCGGAGGCGATGTCGCATCTTCGGATTCGCAGCCCACGGCCTGAGGAATGGAAACGACAGCAGGGATCTCGAGAGATCCGCGGAGATAGCAGCGATGGCGATCAGTGCGCAAGAAGTGAAGGCGCTTCGGGAAAAGACCGGAGCCGGGATGATGGATTGCAAGAAAGCCTTGATCGAGACCGGAGGGGATGCGGAGAAGGCGGTCGACTTTCTGCGAAAGAAGGGTTTGTCCAAGGCTCGTGACAAAGCCGGGCGGGATACGAAGGAAGGCGTGATCCACTCTTATATCCACCCCGGTTCGCGCGTGGGTGTCTTGGTCGAGGTGAACTGCGAGACCGATTTCGTGGCCAAGACCGATGATTTTCAGAATCTGGTGAAAGATATCGGAATGCACATCGCGGCAGCGGCGCCGCGTTGGGTGCGTAGCGAAGAGGTTCCCTCCGAAGTCGTCGGAAAAGAGGCGGAGATCTTTCGCGCGCAGATGGTTGATTCCGGCAAGCCGGACAACGTGATCGACAAGATCGTCGAGGGAAAGCTCAAGAAGTTCTACTCCGAGAACTGCCTGATGGAGCAAGGCTTCGTCAAGGATCCCGATAAGACGGTTCAGCTCTTGGTCGAAGAAGTGATCGCGCGGCTCGGCGAGAATATTCAGATTGCTCGTTTCGTACGCTTTGGTCTCGGAGAGGGCTGATTCGATCCGCTAGGACCTACTCGAGCTAGGGAGGCGAACCGCCGTGGAAAGCGACATAGGTCCATCCGAGCTTCGATACCGTCGGATTCTCTTGAAATTGAGCGGTGAGGCTCTCGTCGGAGAGCGGGATTTCGGCATCGACCCGAAGGTCGTCGATTCCATCGCGCGGGAGGTTGCCGAAGTCCATCGCCTCGGTGTGCAGATCGGGTTGGTGCTTGGTGGGGGAAACATTTTTCGCGGAGTGAGCGTGGCCGCTCATGGCGGGGTCGATCGTGTGACGGGAGATCACATGGGAATGCTCGCCACCGTGATGAATGGTCTCGCTTTCCAGGATGCGCTGGAGTCGATGGGGCTCGAAACGCGTGTTCTATCCGGCTTGGAGATGCCGCAGGTGGCCGAGCCGTTCATTCGGCGACGCGCGAATCGGCATCTCGACCGGGGGCGGGTCGTGATCCTCGTGGCTGGAACCGGAAACCCCTATTTCACCACGGACACCGCCGCAGCACTGCGCGCCATGGAGATTCGCGCGGAGGTCTTGCTCAAGGCGACGAAGGTGGACGGGGTCTACGACCGTGATCCGGAGGTCGACAGTGATGCCCGGATGATCGAAGAGACCAGCTATCGCGAAGTTCTCGCCAAGGAACTGCGGGTGATGGATGCCGCCGCGATTTCTCTTTGCATGGACAATCGGCTTCCGATCGTCGTCTTCAATCTCAACAAACCCGGCAATATTCTCTCGGTGGTCCGCGGTGAGAAGATCGGGTCTCTGGTCAAGGAGTGACGTGATGCTCGAAGAAATCTACGCCGAGACGAAAAAGCGCATGGCGCAGTCGGTGGATGCCGTCCGCCGCGATCTTGGCGGGTTGAGGACGGGCCGCGCCAGCGTCTCCATTCTCGATGGCGTTCATGTGGATTACTATGGAACACCGACGCCGCTCGCTCAGACCTGCAAGCTCTCCGTACCGGATCCGGGCATGATCGTCGCCCAGCCTTTCGATGCATCCATCTTGGCGAATGTGGAAAAGGCGATTCAGGCCGCAGGGCTCGATCTCAATCCCAGCAATGACGGAAAGCTGATTCGGATTCCCATTCCGCCGCTGACGGAAGAGCGTCGCAAGCAGATGACCAAGAAGGTCGGCACCATCGCCGAAGAAGGCCGCAATGCGGTTCGCGGCATTCGTCGAGACGCCAACGAGCAGATCAAAAAGCTCGAAAAGGGCGGGGATCTTTCGCAAGATGAAGCGCGCCGGGGTCTCGACGAGATCCAGAAGATCACCGACGAACACGTCAAGCAAATCGATGAATCGGCCAAGTCGAAAGAAAAAGACTTGATGGAGCTGTGATGCGCTCTCCGGCGGCAGTCATCCTGCTGGCGGCCGGTACGGGTTCGAGATTCCAGCAGACGCTTCCCAAGGCTCGTGTGCTGCTCGCCGGTGAACCGATCTTCGTTCACAGCGCTCGCCTTTTTGGAACTTTCTCCGAGATCGAGCAGCGCATTCTGGTCGTTCCTCCCGGAGAAGAGTTTCAGGCGTTCGAAGACGCACTGACGACTCTCGAAGAGAAGTGGGTGCTCGTCGAGGGGGGCGCGAGGCGCCGCGATTCGGTGATGGCCGCGCTCGAGCAGATGCAGGAGACCGAGGTCGTCTTGGTTCACGATGCGGCACGGGCCCTAGTCGATGCGACGGTCGTGGAGCGGGTCTTGAGGAATGCGAGAACTCATGGTTCCGTGGTTCCCGTGGTTCGGGTGGCGGATGCCTTGCTTCGGGCGGACGGTGAGCGATCGCTCGGTGCGGTCGACCGAAGCAAGATGCGCGTCGTGCAGACACCGCAGGGATTTCGCAACGAAGTGCTGCGCGAAGCGCACGAGCGGGCACCTGCCGAGTGGGATGCGCCGGATGATGGTGCGATGGTCGAGGCGGCCGGATTCGACGTCGTGCTGACCGAGGGGGCCGTGTCCAACTTCAAGCTGACTTGGCCGGAAGATCTCGATCGGGCGGAGGCCGAATTGGCCCGGCGGAAGACCGCTCCCGGAGATAGGAAGATGGAAACACGCGTAGGCATCGGTTGGGATGTGCATCCGTTGGTGGAAGGCAGACCCTTCGTTCTGGCGGGCATCGATATCCCCTACACGCATGGGCCGGCGGGGCATTCCGACGGCGATGCGCTTTCCCACGCGATCGCCGATGCACTGATCGGCGCCGCGGGTCTTGGAGATATCGGCGCTTGGTTTCCCGATACGGATCCGGCGTGCTCGGGGATCAGCGGCCCGGAGATCCTGCGCGAGACCACCCGGCGGCTTGCCGAGGCGGGGTGGGCTCCCGCTCAGGTGGATTCGGTGCTGATCGCAGATCAGCCTCGATTGGCGCCCTGGCGGGATAGGATCATCGACTCGCTCGCCGCGGCCCTTGGTTTGTCGCCCGAATGCGTCGGCGTGAAGGGAAAACGAACGGAGGGACTCGGTGGACTTTCCGGCGGATCGGGTATCGGCTGCCATGCGGTCGCCGTCATCAGGCGCATCCCCCGGGAGGCTTCATGAGTCGAGACGATGACCGTAGAAGCCGCCGCCGCAGCGGGGCGCCGCGCCCGACTGCGTCGGCGACGCCTCCGGAGGGTCTCGCCTGCGGCTTTCACGCCGTGAGAATGGTGCTTAGCGAAAGTCCCGGTCGAGTGGAGAAGATCCTCTTGGCCCGAGGACAACACGACCAGCGCACCCGCCGACTCGTCGCCATGGCGCGAGAAGCGGGGGTGGCCTTTCAGCAAGTGCCGTCCGAAGCGCTCGAGCGGTTGGCGGCCGGCGTGCAGCATCAGGGCATGGTGGCCAAGCTCGCCGGCAAGGCTCTGCTCGAAGCCTCGGATTTGATCGCCGCTCTCGGGGAGGAGGCGTTGGTGGTCCTGGTGGATGGCGTAGAAGATCCGCGCAATCTCGGGGCGATCATCCGCAGCGCCGCTGCGCTAGGGGTCGACGGCATGTTCTTGCCGCGCAACCGAACGACGGGTTTGTCTCCGGCGGCGAGCAAGACGGCGGCCGGTGGCCTGGAACTCCTGCCGGTAGCCCGTGCGGGCAATTCCGGACAACTCCTCGACCGATTGGCCGACCGGGATTTCGAGGTGGCGGCGCTTGATCCCGACGGGGATCGCACACTGTGGGAGGCGGAATTCGGGCGAAAGACGGTCATCGTGGTCGGCGGAGAAGCCAAGGGAGTTCGTTCTTCGTTGCGGGAACGTTGCACGCAGCGCATTCGTATCCCGATTCATCCGGCGGTGGGTTCGCTCAACGTTTCGGTGGCGGTGGGAATCCTCTTGGCGGAGTATCGCCGCCAATGTCCGGATCTTCGCGCGCGGCGTGCTTGACGCTTCCTGGGCCCGGTGCTAATCTCCCCGCTTCGCTGGGCTGGCGTAGCTCAGCTGGCAGAGCAGCTGATTTGTAATCAGCAGGTCGGGGGTTCAAGTCCCTTCGCCAGCTCCAGGAAGTCCCGTGCTTTTGGGACGTTAGCGAACGGCACTTGAATCCGACGGCGACCTTGCGTGGATGTGCGAGGTGGTTCCGCCGAAGTGCGACGGTCGAAGCGTCGACTTTGGTGGGGACGAGAAGGACGAGAAGTGATGGAAACGGTCGGCCCATGCGAGTCGAAAGATTCGCTGAGCGGGCCGTTTGTGTGCGCGCGCCGCCCGACGGTATCGAAGGAACGGCGGTGCGGATCGGGTCGAGGGCTAAGTGGAAAGGTCTTTTGCTGAGAGGAGTGATTTTGGAGGGGTACCCAAGTGGCCAAAGGGAGCAGACTGTAAATCTGCCGTCAACGACTTCAGAGGTTCGAATCCTCTCCCCTCCACCACGCCGCGGTCCGGATGATGATGAGATAGCGGATGAGACACTCCGCAAGAATCGAGAAAGCAAACAAGGCCATAGAATCGCGGCCAAAGAACCAAAGGTTGTGCCGTAGGAAGATGCGAAAGGAGTAACGAAGCGTTCCGGGACACGAAGCGTGGCCGAGGAGCCAGGAGCTTTGGCGGGAATAGCTCAGTTGGTAGAGCATCAGCCTTCCAAGCTGAGGGTCGCGGGTTCGAGCCCCGTTTCCCGCTCCAGGACGCCCATGTAGCTCAGTCGGTAGAGCACCTCCTTGGTAAGGAGGAGGTCACCAGTTCGAGTCTGGTCATGGGCTCCATGCGAAGGGTCGATGGGTCTCGAGGGCTTCGGAGCCGTGCAGATCGGAGCGGGTCGTAAAGAAAAGAAACGGAACGCGCGAGGGAACGGACCCCCGCGTCGGCCCTGAAAAGAGTGGCCCTGAAATAGAGGAATTTCGGAGGAAGAAAGACGATGGCCAAGGAGAAGTTCGAGCGCACGAAGCCCCATGTGAACGTCGGGACGATCGGTCACGTGGATCATGGAAAGACGACGCTGACGGCTGCGATCACGGCGACGCTGGCGAAGCATGGCGACGAGC
>JALUUK010000762.1 GCA_027021395.1 Acidobacteriota bacterium | reverse complement strand
TCAAGGAGAGCGAGGCGCTGCAGACGAAACTCGAGGAGAAACTGCGCGCCGCTCAGAAGATGGAGAGCCTCGCCGTATTGGCCGGCGGCATCGCGCATGACTTCAACAACCTGCTGGTCGGCGTTCTGGGAAACGCGGGACTGATCCTCGACGATCTTCCGCCCGAATCTCCGGTCTTCGCACCCGTCAAGCGCATCGAGAAAGCCGCCATGCGGGCGGCGGATCTGACGCATCAGATGCTCGCCTACTCGGGGAAGGGACGCTTTGTCACCCAGACGATCGACTTGAACCGAATGATCGAGGAAATGGCCTACCTTCTGCAAGCCTCCATCTCGAAGAATGCGTCGATCGAGTATCGGCTCTCGCCGGAACTCCCGGCTTTGGAGGCGGATGCCACGCAACTTCGCCAGGTCGTAATGAATTTGCTGACCAATGCTTCAGACGCCATCGGCGACAAGGTCGGTGTGATCACGATCGCTACCGATGTCGTCACCATCGAAGACGGCGAAATGGCCGCGGAAGGAAGCGATCTCGACGATGAGATCGCCCCCGGCCGTTATCTTCTTCTGGAAGTTGCGGACACGGGATGTGGCATGAAGAAGGAAACTATCGCGAAAATCTTCGACCCCTTCTTTTCGACCAAGTTCACCGGACGCGGCCTCGGCCTCGCGGCAACACTGGGCATCGTTCGCGGCCACAGCGGTACATTGAAAGTCGATTCCCGCCCGGGCAGGGGCACACGTTTTCGGATCCTACTGCCTGCGGCAGATGGCGAGGCGAGCGCTCCGCTTCCGGGCGAGGACGACTCCCTCCGATTTCGGAAGGGCGGGAGAGCCCTGGTCATCGACGATGACGAGACCGTATGCGGCGTTCTCAAGGAAAGCCTCGAACGCATGGGGTTCGAAGTCGAGACGGCTCCTGACGGCCGCAGCGGCCTGGATCTTTTCGCTCGTTACGAATGCGATTTTCGCATCGTCTTCTTGGATCTCACCATGCCGCACATGAACGGCGAAGAAACGTTCCACGAACTGCGCACGCTCGATCCGGAGTGCATCGTCGTATTGATGAGCGGATACAACGGACAAGACGTGACGAGCCCCTTCGCAGGAAAAGGCCTTGCAGGCTTTCTCCAAAAACCTTTCGAATACAAGACGACCTGCCGAATACTCGAAGAAGTCCTCGGATGAACCACCCCACAGCCGAGTGAACATCCGGTACCTGCGAGCACTGCCATTGCCGTCATCAAAGCCGCATCGGCTTGTCCATGCGTCCACGATTTCGAGGTATGCTCAACCCGGCGGAATTCCCACTCGAAAGCGCGGGTTCCGTTCGCTGCGAAACGCTGCGTCCGGTCACAGAGCGGGAGTAGGCGTCGGCCGTCTTCTTGGTGCTCCATGGAAGTCGTCGACAACAGTCGGGTCGATTGTGCCGCGCGGGGGGAGTGATTCGCGCTCCATATCGGTATACTCTGTCGGCCGAAGCGAAGCGACCGTCACGGAGCCGTTTTTCTCACCATCGAGAGCCTTCTAGAATGCGGAAATCATCCGAAGCGAGAGTTGCATCCGGCACGGGCACGGCGGACCCGTTGCTCGATTGGCTTTATTCCCTGCGCGGTCCCTCCTTGAAATGGGATATCGAGACCGCACGCGCGTTCTCCCGTTGGCTCGGCCATCCCTGGAGGGCGTTCGATTCCGTCCACATCGCCGGTACCAACGGCAAGGGATCGGTCGCCGCCTTCGTGCAGTCCATCGGCCGGGCGGCCGGCCTCTCCACGGGGCTCTTCACTTCCCCGCATCTGATTCGTCCGGAAGAGCGCATCCGCCTCGACGACGACGACATCGATTCGACATCTTTCCGGGAGTGGATCGGCCTCCTGAAAAAGGAGGCGACCGAGGCCCTCGAGCAGGGCGTCCTCGAACGCCATCCTTCTTTCTTCGAGATGTTGACCTTTGCGTCGATGCTGGCCTTCCGAAAACACGATGTCGGCCTCGCCGTGATCGAAACCGGTCTCGGCGGAAGGCTGGATGCCACCAACGTCATCGTACCGCGGCTGACCGTCATCACGACCATTTCGAAAGACCACACGCGCACGCTCGGCTCGACGCTCGAGCGCATTGCCGCTGAAAAAGCGGGCATCATCAAGCCGGGCATTCCGGTGCTGGTCGGCTGGATCGAAGACGGACCGCGCCGAGTGATCAAATCCGTCGCGCTGGAGAGGGGTGCGCCCTTCTACGATGCGGCGGTCGACTGCGACATCACGCCCGGACCGGAGGGCATCTTCTCGCTGAAGACGCCCGAGCAACGCTATGGCCATCTCGCCTGCGGCCTGAGAGGCCGGCACCAACGCCGGAATGCTGCGCTCGCCGTTCGCGCAACGGAGCTTTTGCGGCAACACGGCATCCCCATCCGCAGCGAATCCGTGGGACGAGGCCTCTCGACCGTTCGCTGGCCCGGGCGCATCGAATGCTTCGCCGGCCGCCCGAGCGTGCTTCTCGACGCAGCGCACAACGACGAATCGGCAGCGGCGCTCGGCCGCTTTCTCGGCGAACGCCCCCCGGTCTCGGGGGATGGCCTCCGCGTGCTGGTCATGGGCACGACGGGAGGACGCGATGCCGCCCGCATCATGGCACCGATCCTCCCTCATGTGGATCGCGTCGTGCTGACGCGGCCGGAGATCTCCAAAGCCGTCGATCCCGCCCGTGCCAAGTGCGCCGTCGAAGCCGGCGGAACCGAGGCCACCGTGGTCGAAGACCTCGAGCAGGCCATCGACAAAGCAAAGATGACAGCCGGCCTCGGCGGAGAGGTGATCATCGCCGGATCCATCTACCTCGTCGGAGACGCGCGCCGATTGCTGCTCGGCGAGACCGGTCCCGGGCATCCGCGCCGAGAGGTCGTACCACCCGTCGATACCGACCAACGCGACGTATCCCGTCCACACGCCCCCTGAGACGAAGATGGTCTATCCGGATCTCCCCATCGCCGACCGAAGAAACGATGATCTCGTCCGCCTGACGCTGCCGGAACCTCCAGCGACTCTCGATCTCGAATCGCTCTTCGGCAACGACCATCCGGTTGAAATCGAGATCGGAACGGGCAAAGGCCGCTTCTTGCTGCTTGCCGCGACCGCTCGCCCTGATGTGAACTTCATCGGAGTCGAATACGCCGCGCGATACCTCAGTCGCGCCGTGGACCGCATCGCCAAGCGCGCCCTGAGTAACGTACGGCTGGTTCATGCCGAGGCCGCGGACTTGCTCGAGACGTACTTACCGGAGGGGAGCCTGTCGGGATGTCACATCTATTTTCCGGATCCCTGGCCCAAGAAACGGCACCACAAACGCCGCATCATCCGACCGGACGTGCTCGCGCTGCTCGCGCGAAGCCTGCACCGAGGGGCCCTTCTGCGCATCGCCACCGACCATGCGCACTACGCCGCCGCAATCAGTGAAACGCTCGCCTTGGCACCCGACTTCGAACAAGCGCGCAACTCCAAGGAATACTGGGAGCTTCCCGGGATGGGAGATTACACCCGAGCGGGCGTGACGAATTTCGAGATCAAGTATCGCCGCGAAGGCCGAGAGATTCACCGCTTCGTCTGGATTCGCCGTTAGAACGCATTCTGCGTCCCATTTCTCTGCAAAGCGCATTCGAACGGGTTCAAGCATTGCAAGAAATGCTCGAACGGTGGCGACTTCGACGGCGAAGTCGCCGGAAAAAGTTGCCGGATTTTTATCTTGCTCCGACATGCATCCACCGTACATCACCTGGCAGAGGCCTGGCATCGATTGAAATGATCGAAGGTCAAGCAGGCATTCATGTCGGCATGACACCACGACGAAGATCCAACAACCAAAGGAGCCGATTCTCATGAGGAAGCTGATCTACACCGCTCTCGCAGCCACTGTGGCATTGTCCATGGGCTGTGCGATCACAAACTACCCGACGATCTACGATACGCGTGGTGCAGTCGAGAACGAAGTTCTCGATTCTTACTACGACAAAGCCTACTTGATCCCGAGTTCGCAGATCGCGACGACCTACACCGACGGATCCGACGAACTGTTCACACTCGCTACTCAAACATGGCAAGGCGACCGCCGCCTCTTCACCTACAACAACTTCGACCCGAGTTCCACCGTCATGTTCCTTTCGCAGACCTACTGCGACCCGAATCGCACGGACGACTGCGCCATTGCCACCGCTTGGGATCCGGATCTTCCCGATGCATACCCCCACGGTGCAGCCGGTGGCCTCAACGACACCGATGATCCGTTCGACTACGTCTACGACAGCTCTTGCTCCGGTGCGCGTTCCTTGAGCCTTCTGCTTTCGGTCGAGACTCGTATCGGTGAATGCGGAAGCGGCATCTGGGCCGATAAGCAAGCGGCCGGATTCGAATTCTCGCTACTCGAAAAAGCCGACTTCCGCGGTCTTTCCGTTTATCACCTTCCGATCGACAGCAGCGTCATGAGCGTGACCCTCGAAGATGTCGAAGGCAACCTCACTCAGGCTCCGATCTATGGGCAGTTCAATGGTTACATCACGGATGAGCTGAATCTGATCGTTCCGGTCGGCCCGAACGCCCGCTACCAGCAGCGCTGGCTCGCGAACTACGTCGCGAACTTCGGCACCGCCATCAACGTCAACGTGACCTACGGATCCATGAACACGACCTTCCGCGTCAACGTTCAGGATGCCATGGCCAACGCCGACCGCATCTGATTCGCGAAAACCCATTCAGATTCATTCTCGAAATTGACTGCTGCTTAGAATGCATCGTGCATTGATAAAGAATAGGAGCGAGACACCATGAAGAAGCTGATCTACGGAGCGCTCTGCCTAGCCATTGTTGCTTCACTGGGCTGCGCCATTACCGACTATCCCATCATCACCGACGACCGCGGCGATTTCTCCGGCATCATTCGAACCGGGCACGCCGCCTATATCACTCCGACCTCGGCCTTCGCCACGATCTATCCCGACGGTTCCGATGAACTCTTCACTTTGGTCTATCAAAACTCGAACGGTGACCAAAAGCTATACACCAAGAACAACTTCGATTTCTCTGCGTCGATCCTCTTCATGGATCAGACCTACTGCGACTGGCGCACCGAAAGCTGTGAAATCGCTCGTGCCTGGAACCCTGCGCAGGACAACATCGACGATCCTTTCGACTACGAAGGAGCCGCCAACAACATCGCATGGCCTGATTGCTCCGGTGCCCGCAGCCTTTCGCTGCTGGTCTCGCAGGGCTCGCGCATCGGTGAGTGCGGCGACAACCAGTTCTGGAGCGAAAAGCAAGACCTCTTCGCCGAATTCTCGGATCTGTCGACGACGGCATGGCGGGGCGAGACGGCCTATGTCGTACCGATCAATTCCAGCAACGCTTCCGTCGTTCTCACCGGCGCCAACGGCATCGCGACGTCCGCCCCGGTCTACGGCAACTTCACTGCCTTCATCACCGAAAAGCTGCAGACCGTCGTGCCCGCAACACCGAATGCCCGCCACGAGCTTCGTTGGATGAGCAATTTCATCGCCGAAAACGGCAACCGCATCACCGCCTCGATCTCTTACGGAGATCTGAGCGCTCAAGTCGACGTGGGCGTCGTCACGGACGGAATCGACTACAACCTGAGTCGCTTCTGATTCCGATCGATTTCAAGAACGCGTAGACCACGAGGCGGCCCACGGGCCGCCTCGTTTTTCGTCCAAGAGCCTCACGACCGCAGCGAAGCGCCATTCTCCACCGCTCCGGCACCTCTCCGGTACCATTGCAAAGAGGTGGCACCCATTCATTGGATAGTTCCCAAGTGAAAGGCTCCGAAGCCGCTTGGCGTTGGCTCGGAGCAGCAGTAGCTCACGGTCCACCGCGAATCCGAGAACCGCACGTTACTCGGGGGGGGCTTGTCAAGAAAAAAACAAAAAAAATTGACGATGTACAGGCCGGCGAGAAAAGCATACAATTCTCATCTCAGCGATAGTTTGTGGTGGGTGGAATCATTTTTCTTCTGCCGAAGTGGTCGTCAAATCATCCACGCTAGAGGAGTGCAGAGCACTTCCACAGGGCGTTTGAGTGCGAGAGATGACGGGTATGCGAGCGGTAGTGGGACGCGTCGGAGTTTCGGTGGTCGGTGTTGGTCTTTTCATGCTGCTGTCTGCCCGAAGTGGCGATCCGGTGTCGGCGAAC
>JALUUK010000761.1 GCA_027021395.1 Acidobacteriota bacterium | reverse complement strand
CGGTTCCGAGAACTCCGAAAAGACGATCTTTCTCCTTCATGGGATCTTGGGCTCTCAGAAGAATTGGCGCGGTTTCGCTCGCAAATTGGCCGAGAGATTGCCTCAGTGGTGCGTCGTCACCAGCGATCTGCGGAATCACGGCGCTTCTCGGGGGGCGGCACCTCCGCATACGCCGGCGGCTTGCGCAAAAGACCTGGCAAGATTGGCGGAAGATCTCGGACGCCGGCCCACGGCGATCGTTGCGCATTCGTTTTCGGGCAAGGTTGCGCTGATCTATGCGCGGGAATACGGGCACGGATTGCGTTCGCTCTTCGTGCTCGATGCGCCGCCCGGGGCGCGTCCTGAAGGAGCGGACGAAAACGCACCGACCGCGGTGGAAGCTTTGCTCGCTGCCGTTCGCGCGATCCGCATGCCGGTCGAGGATCGCAAGGTCGTGCTCGATGCGCTCCGCGCCTGCGGGCTGTCTCGACGTATCGTGGCGTGGATGTCGACGAATCTAGCGCGTCGCCCGGACGGCCGTTTGGAGTGGATCTTCGATCTCGAAGGGGTGGTCTCGATGCTTCCCCCCTATCGGCGGGCGGATCTGTGGTCGGTGGTCGAGCATCCCCCCGCAAGAGTGTCGATTTCCATGATCGTCGGCGGAAAGAGCGACCGTTGGGCGGGGGTCGAGATCGCGCATCTCGAAGATCTCGCGCAGCAGGGCCGGATCCACCTCGATTTTTTTGAGGATGCCGGCCACTGGATCCACGTCGATGCTCCGGAAAAAACGCTCGACTTGCTGGTCGACCGCCTCGAGGCCGGCTCGGAGTAGATCGCAAGCGAAGGATTCGAGGGCCCGGCGGGCGGGCGAATTCTTCGCAGCGGGCGATTCCCCGCAGGTATTTCCAGCAAAGCGGGGCTGCTTTTGATAGATTGGTGCCGTCATATCCATCCGGGTCTGCGCGACGAGCGTGAATCCGGGGGCGCTTGGGAACGATGCGTGGATGCAATTCGCGGTCGACTCCGGAGCTGACCACGCCACGGTTCGTGGAAGTGGAAGGGAAAACCATGACCATGACGAGAAGATTGAAGTGGATGAAGGGACGAGCCGCGTATGCGCAAGCTCTTGCGCTGCTCGCCATCGCATCGCTCGTCGCTGCAGGTCTTACGGGTTGCGGCGAGAGCGGGCCGTTCAAGATCGGTGCGCTGATTCCAGAGGAGGGTGCGGTTGCCGGCTACGGTGCATCGATTCGACGCGGGATGGACCTCGCCGTCGAAGAGCTGAATGCTCCCGGCGGCGGTGGGATCCTCGGGGGGCGTTCGATCGAACTGCTCTATCGAGATTCTTCGACCATAGAGATGGCCCAGGTCGGCGTGCAGGAATTGATCGCAGAGCATCATGTGCCGGCCATCATCGGTGCGGTCGCATCCACGGTGACTCTCAGTGTCGCTCCCCTCGTCAATGAGCACGAGGTGGTCTTGCTTTCGCCGACGTCATCGAGTCCGGTCCTGTCACGCGAAGGGGGGGATTGGTTCTTTCGGATCTACCCCAGCGATATCGTCGAAGGTCAGTCCATGGCCAGCTTTTGCGTGAAGAACGCCATCACGCGTGTCGCCATCGTGGCCGTCGAAGGTCCCTTCGGTGCCGAGATCGCAGATGTCTTCACCAAACGCTACAAGGCGGGCAGCCGTCGCATCGTGATCCGCGAAGACTTCAAAGAGAGCATCTCCAAAGATGATGCGTTGGCCATCGCCCAAAGGATCAAGGCCAAGAAGCCGGAAGTCATCTACATCGCGGCATACAGTGCGGATGTCGTGAAGATTCTCAAAGCGCTCGACGAGGTCGGCTGCAAAGGCGGTCGCTTGGCCACATCCGCCGTCACTCCCGAGACCATCGCCAAAGCCGGTGAATCGGCGGAGGGGTTGGTCTTTCCGCAGATTTCTTTCGATTTGGATTCCGAAGACGCCGGCGTGCAATCCTTCATCAAGGATTACCGCACCAAGTACGGCATGGATCCCGACATCTATGCGGCTCACGGCTACGACGTGGTGCGCGTTCTCGTCGAGGCGGTGACCGTCGCTCAGCTTCCCACCGCACAGAAGATTCGCGGTGCGCTCTTGAATATCGACTATCAAGGCGTGACGGGGAACATCAATTTCAACGGGATCGGCGACGTCGTCAAGCAACCGCGGCTGCTTGCGGTCCTCGGCGGCGAGGTGATGGATTTCGCCGATTACGAGAAGGCGATGGTCGGCAAGTCGGTGATCTCCCGCTGATGAGCTTGCCGCAAGGAGCGCCGACGGAGGCGCTGACGATCCGAGAGGCTCGCGCTTGGCGGGCGGGAGTGCGCGAAGAGGGGCAGCGGTTGGCGTTGACCAACGGCTGCTTCGACCTCTTGCATGCCGGCCATGTGAAGCTTCTCTCCGCGGCTCGCGAAAGCGCCGACCGGCTCGTGGTCGCCATCAACAGCGACTCTTCGATCAAGCGCCTCAAGGGGCCGTCGAGGCCGTTGATTCCGCAAGAGGAGCGCGCGGAACTCCTGCTGGCGTTCGAGGCGGTCGATTGCGTGGTCATCTTCGCTCACGACACGCCGCTCGAAACGATCGTTGCGCTCCGGCCGGACGTTCTGGTCAAGGGGGCGGATTGGAGCGAGGACAAGATCGTCGGCGCCAAAGAGGTCAAGGAATGGGGTGGAAGCGTCGTGCGCGTCGACCTGCGGCTCGGACTTTCGACCACCACCCTGATCGAACGCATCAGGTCACGCCACCCGTGAGGGAGCTTCGTGGCCTGCCCGCCGGGTTCTTGTCTCGGCGGAGAATCCGGCTACCATGAGTTCGGATCCGCCGTTGCTCTCGCTACGAGGAGGTATCGTGATGCGTGTGATGACCGTGATTCTTGCCGTCGCCGTGACTTGCGGCGTGGTCCCGTCGAGCATGGCCTCGGCTGAAGGGCTGATGAATCCCGCCGCCTTGACGGAAACCGCTCCGCAGAAGTTCACCGTGGAATTCGATACGTCGCGCGGGAAGTTTCAGATCGAAATCGACCGTGCATCGGCCCCGATCGGCGTGGATCGTTTCTACAATCTCGTCAAGAGCGGATACTTCGAAGACGTTCGTTTTTTCAGAGTCGTGCCCAATTTCGTCGTGCAGTTCGGCATGCACGGCGACCCGGCCGTCAACGCCGCATGGCGCGCTGCGAAAATCAAAGACGATCCCGTCAAGGCCTCGAATGTCAAAGGCACGTTGACCTTTGCGAAGGCGGGCAAGGATTCTCGAACGACGCAATTGTTCATCAATCTCGCCGACAACTCGCGCCTCGACGACATGGGCTTTCCGGCGTTCGGCAAGGTCGTCAAAGGCATGCGCGTCGTCACACAGATCTACGGCGGATACGGTGACGCACCTCCAGGGGGGCGCGGGCCGAAGCAAAGCCGTATCGCGAAAGAAGGCAACGAATATCTGAAGAAATTCTTCCCGCGGTTGGACTACATCAAGAAGGTCACGATTCTCGATCCGAACGACCTAGGCGAGAAGAAAGACAAGAAGAAGAAAGATAAGAAGAAAAAAAACAAGAAATAGCAAGCCGGCAAACACCATCACATCCCCAGGGAATCTAGGGAGCATCCGGAGGGCGGAACCATCGAACAGATCGATCGCATCATCGAAGCAGCAGGAATAGATACCAGCAAGAAGGGATGGAGGACCGGCCTGCCTAAGCCGCCCGCCGTCGATTTCGATGCCGATGCCTCGTACTTCGCACGGATGGAAACCAACAAGGGCGAGATTCGCATCAAGTTCATGCCCGAAGTGGCTCCGATACACGTCGGCTCCTTCATGTATCTCTCGAAGTTGGGGTACTACGACGGGCTCTCGTTCCACCGTGTGATCACCGACTTCATGGCGCAAGGCGGTTGTCCCAACGGCAACGGCATGGGTGGACCGGGTTATCAATTCGACGGCGAGTTCAGCCCCGACGTGGTGCACGATCGTCCCGGCTTACTGTCGATGGCCAATGCAGGTCCCGGTACGGATGGCTCGCAGTTCTTTCTGACCTTCGTTCCCACGAGCTGGCTCGACGGCAAGCACACGATCTTCGGAGAGGTCGTCGAAGGGATGGATACGCTCGAGACGCTCGAGTCCTTCGGCTCGCGCAGCGGTCAGACCACGGAAGATCTCTACATCGAGAAGGTCACCATCGAGGTCGAGTCGTAGTCCGTGCCTCTTCCGAAGAGCGGTCGGAGCGCTGAGCCTCGTCGGGCGTTTTCTCTCGTTTCTCGGGCGCCTTGACATAGGCGGGCCGGTTCGTAGCGCGCGAATGGACCACGGCGAGGTACTCTCCGATGATCCCGAGCGCAAAGAGCTGCGCTCCCGAAAGAAGCGCGATCATCGAGGCGAGAAAGGGAAAGCCCGGCACGGACGTGCCCTCGATCAGATAACGGCCGACGACGAAGAGCAGCAAGCAGAGGCCGACGAGCGTGCAGGCGAAGCCGCTCAAGCTCGCCAAGCGCAGAGGCAGGGTCGAAAAACCGGTGGTCATGATCAACGCATGCCGCAGAAGCGTGGCGAAGGTGTAGTTGGACGAGCCCGCCGCCCGGTCATCGTGCTCGACTTCCACCCAAGCGAAGCGATTCGTTCCCCAACTCAGCAGGACGTCGATCGATACGTCCGGGGATCGGTACTCGGCAAAGGCCTCCCGCAACTCGCAGCGAAAGGCTCGAAAGGCGCTGACGTGCCGCACGACATCGGAACCGACGGCCGCTTTCAAAGCGATCTTGGTGATGAGCGAAGCGGCGTTTCGCCAGATGCCGTGCCGTCCCTGCTGCGCTGACCCGTAGACCACGTCGTTGTCGTCGGCGAGTCGATCGAGAAGCTTGGGTATTTCTTCAGGCGGGTTTTGCAAGTCGTCGTCGAGCGTCACGATGACGGAGCCTCGCGCCTCGCGAATGCCGCAGAGCAGGGCATTGTGCTGTCCGAAATTGCGCATCAATTCGAGACCACGGATCCAGGGGTGGTGCGCAGACAGTGCGCGCACGACCTCCCGGCTGCCGTCCCGGCTGGCGTCATCGACCAAGATCACTTCGAAGCTCTCCGCGGAAGCACTCAATACCGGTTCGAGCCGGGCCAAAAGCACCGGCAGCGTGCGCTCGGAGTTGTACACCGGCACCACGACGGAAAGCGATTCGAGCATGGCGGTCACAGGGAAAAGCTAGAGCCCGGGAATCCCCGGTCAAGCCGGGGGTTCTCGTGGACGCCCCGAGGCCGAGCACTTATCAATAGGATACGAAGCAAGAAAGGGGTCGGCGAAGCGAACCATGAGGACCACGTCCCGATGAGAACGGCTGCGGTCGCGACCCGAAGGGCCAAGGTACTACGCGAAAACGCGCTCGGAGAAGATGCCCGTGCGCTTGATCAGGCGTGGTCCGAATCCACGACTTTCGCCCTGATCCCCGATCGGAGCCCCGTGGATGAGGCTTGGGTTGCTGCTGCGCTCGATCGCCTGCCCGAGCACTTTCGCCGGGACCACTTCGCCCTGCTGACTTCCGGAACCACCGGCCGCGCGCGACTGGTGGTCGGTTGTCGCCGGAGAGCGGAGACCCTGGTGGATCTGCTGCATCAAGCGCAGCAGAGCGAGCCCGTGCGCGAGTCGGTGGTGGTGCTCCCGCTCAGCTACTGCTATGCCTTCGTGAATCAGTGGCTCTGGGCTCGCCGTCGGGGCCGTCGCCTGATCCTCGGGCGGCACTTCGGGGCGCCCGCCGCGCTCCGCGCCGCGCTCGATCAAGCCGATGCCGCGATGATCTGCCTCGTTTCTGCGCAAGTTTCGCTTTTAGAAGAGCACTTCGGCGATGCGCGTTTCGACGGGGTGTTGCGCGTGCATTTCGCGGGAGCGAGATTTCCCGCAGAACGGATCGATCGCATTCGCAGCTTTTTTCCCGAGGCCGAGATCTACAACAACTACGGTTGCACGGAAGCCATGCCGCGCCTCGCGCTCCGCCGTGTCGAGCAGGGGTTCGCGGCGGACGACATCGGCCTCCCGCTTCCCGGGGTCGAACTCCGTTCGTTCGAAGAGCAGCCCATCGCCCCCTTGTTCTTTCGTTCCGCCTACGGTGCCGTCGCTCTCGTCGATGACGACGAAGTCCATGTCATCCAAGACGATGAGTGGATCGATACCGGAGACATCGCCCGCCGCAACGCCGATGGATCATGGTCCATTCACGGCCGGTCC
>JALUUK010000760.1 GCA_027021395.1 Acidobacteriota bacterium | reverse complement strand
AGAAATCGTGACCGACAACGCGGTCGACGATCTCGACCCTTCGATCGCCTTTGGTGCGGACGGAAGCTGCAAGGTGTCGTGGTGGCGCCCGGGCTCCGGCGGGGAAGTGTGGTATCGCGACAAAGTGGTCGGCGGGACCTGGGCCGGTGAAGAAAGAGTTTCGGCGCAGGTGGAGGTGGGCTCACGGCCGAGCGTCGTCGAGCACCAACTTTCGACTCGTGTCGCCTACCAGATCGAGAACGGGGGCATCACCGAAATACGCGCTGCGAGCCGGAACGGTGAGTGGCAGAGCGAATTGATCGCGACGACGGCTTACCTCGGCCCGGCCGGGGACGGCGACATCGATGTCGAGGTCCACTCGCGCGGCGATCGTTTGTGGATCGACTGGGTCGATGCCGCAGGCCAACTCGCCTTCACTGTCTACGATGCAGCCGGTGACACGTGGTCGGTTCCCCAGAGCCGAAGCTACAGCGTCCTTCCGGGCGAACGTGAGGTTGACGCCCGCGGTAGAGCACGCGTCTCCATCCGCCTCGAGGTACTCGACTAGAAGGGCTCGGCGCCCGTGCGGGAAAAACGCCGGACGATGGCTTTCCGGTCGGCCCTCTCTCCGCAGCTCTTGCGGGCGGGGTGAGAGCTCTATTGCCTCGAGGCGCGCAGCGATGATCGAAGAGGTGTCGCTCGCAAAGGCGCGAAGGCCGCCAAAAGAGTTTCGGCGGCGATCGACCGTCCATTTCACCTGCGCGGACTTCTAGCCCTCGTTGCACGGCGTTTTTCACTCGTCGCTCGCGCCGCTTCCTTGCGGATTGCGAACGCTCTAGGACGTGGATCGTCACGAGAGAGTCTTCTCGAGCAATGGGGGGCCGGGATGGGTGTCTCGCGCCGCTCCGGTTCATAGGAGCGAAGATACGGACGAGCTGTGGTACGATCATTCGCGCAATGTGGGGGCTCGTCGTGCAGAGACGAACGATCTTATTCGCAAGCGTGCTCGCGGCGATGGCCTTTCAGGCCGTGGCGGGAGATCGCCGTGATCCGAAGGAGGATTCGGAAGGAGCCGGGCCGCGCAGCACGGACTTCGTGGAGCAGGCCGAAACGCGGCTGGTGCTGCTCGACGTGGTGGTCACCGACAAAGATGGACGGCCGATACGCGGGCTGACGAAGGACGACTTTTCGGTGTCGGTCGATTGGCGCTCGTGGCGATTGGTCTCGGTCGACGACTTCTGCGATGGCGCGTTCGAAGGCGGGCCGGCGGATGCCGATACGGCTTCGATCGTCGGCACAGGAAAGCGCAGCGAAACGATCGAGAACGTCGATGCCGGAGAGTCTCTGCTCGAAGGGCGAGAAAGTGCAGCGGCGGGGGAGGAGTCGCATGGATCTCGAGATCGCGTGAGCGAGCCGCGCCGCTTCGTGCTTTTCTTCGACTACAGCCAGATCCTTTCCACCGGACGGAGCCGCACTCGGCAGCAGGCTCTCCGCTGGATTCGCGAAGTGATGGAAGTCGATGATCTCGTCATGGTGGCGGCCTATGCAACCCAAGCCGGGCTCGTTGATCTGGCGGGGTTCACGAGCGACAAGAATGTCCTTTCGGCAGCCGTCGAGCGTGCATATTCCGAAAAGTCGCTGCTTGATCCGTATCCCCAGGAGTTCTTCTATGATCGCTGCGGGTGCTTTCCCGTTTTTCCGGGCTGCCCATTTGTGCAAAACGATCCACAAAACGCGCTCGGGTTGGCGTCAACCCAGGATTTCCTATGCCGGACGAAGGCTCGCATCGAAATGCGTCACGGCCGTCGTGGGCTCCAGGCCTTTGAGTCGCTGCTAGGAGCATTGGAGCGAGTTCCCGGGCGCAAGACACTGCTTCTATTTCATCAGCAGAGCGCCATATTCGTCAACGAGGCCTACGGCGCCGATGAGTTCACCGTTGGCGATCATGTCCGCCGTCTCCAGGAAATCGGCGGCCTAGCGACACTTGCAAGAACGACGGTTTACCCTCTCTTCGTCGGCAATCTAGGCAGTGCGCATAAGGATTTCGCCGTGAACTTCAGCGCCAACCTCGCCGACTATACGGGAGGCGAGTACAACCGCAGTGCCGCCGATCTATCGCGCGTGCTCGATGGTGCGGGGCGCGGTTTCGAGTGCGTCTATCGGCTTGGTTTGGCGTTGCCGGAGGAGCCCGACGGCCGTGCCCATGCCGCGCGCGTCAGTGTGCGAGGGCGCTTGCTGCCGCGTTCTTATCGCGTGATCTTTTTGTCCGCAGAAGAGCGCTGGCAGCGTCGCGCACAGGGCGTGCTGGTTTCGCCGGAGTCCAACCCTGAGATACCGCTTGCCATCGCGTTCACTCCCGTGGCGTTCGATGGGTCGCGTTGGCAGATGGCGGTGGAACTTGCTTTTGATCTCGATTCGCTCGACCTCCTGCCGGATTCTCGCCATCGGCAGCGGGCTCGATGGAGTGCCGGTGCGGCGATCATACGCGGCGAAGCTCGGGAGATTTGGAGTTTGGAGGCGAAGTCGGCGATGGTGCGAGACACGGGAGGCGAGACGACGCCACCGACGATTCTGCACCGGCAGGTGATCGACGACCTTCCGCCGGGCGAGTACCGCCTCACCTCATTCGTCGCCGATCATGAGGCGGAGGTTTTCGGAGGTGCATCGCTCGAGATCGAGCTGCCGAAGCCGAGCGAGCGGAGCACGATCGGTCCGTTCTTGCGCCTCGCGGAGCGAGAAACCGTGCTCTGTCCTCTGCCGCCTACCGGCGAGGGAGATGCCACGCAAGAGACGAACAAGCAGATTTCGCTAGAGGCCGTGCCTTTTGACTCGAAAGCTCTCGTCGGTGAGGGGTCGATCGAGGTGTCGACGTGGCTTTGTCCGGGAAAGCGGGCCGCGGCGGCGGGTCGCATCGCCCGTTATTTGAGCCGTGAAGGACGCGCACTCTTCCGTTTCGAGACGAAGACCGACGCGGAAGAGCAGGGCTGCTTCGAGATCCGAGACGAGATCCCTCTAGGCGATACGAAGCGCATGGGACCCGGCCGCTACGAATATCACCTCATCTGGCGTGGAGCGGAGGGCGAGGCGCCGATTCATCTCGTGGCGCCCTTCGACTTGGGTCTTGCGCAGCCGTAATCGCGTGGTTTTCGCGACAGCGGGGTTCAGGAATGGATGGCGGGGCCTTCCTGCTCGATCTCGAGTACGACGCGGCGGTAGGTCTTGTAACGCTCGAAGACGGCTTGGCTGCGATGGCCGGAAAAGTATTTGTAGTTCAGTTTTTCCAGTTTTCGGCGAAACAGCCGCCTGAGCAAAGGGAAGATGATGCGGTACTTGGTTTCGAGATAGGCGGATACGGTGCCTAGCGCCGGCCGGACCCGTTGCATCAAGATCTCATCCATCATCGCAATCGTGGGCGAAATCCGCTTGGTGATGTCTTCATCGTGCACGATGGCGTAGCCATAGTCCTTCAGCTTCCAATAGAACCTATCGAGAGCGTGGCCTCCGCCGAAACTTCTGTCGCCGGGTCCACCGTCGCCTTCATGTTCCGTCTTGAAGAAGTCGCAAATGATGGCCCTGCCGTCCTTCTTCAGCAGACGCTTCATCAGTGCGAAGCTGTCGTCGAGCGGAATGTACTGATAGCTTTCGCTGTAGAGCACGATGTCGTACTGCTGCCGGCAATCTTCAGCAGGGAAGTCTTCGAAGTTGCACTCGTAGATCTTCGCTTCATGCGAGCACTTCTCGAGACGGTCGATGCGTTCGGTCACCTGCTTCTTGAGATAGGTTGCCGGAACGACGCCGTCGACCTTGTAGCCTTGCGCGAGCAGCTTGGTCAAGATCACGCCGGTGCCGCAGCCGACGTCCAAAATCCTTGCTTGTGCGGGCTCCGGCGAATACTGCGCAATCGTGTCCAGAATCATCTGCGAGTAGCGATTCTGGGCGTTCTTGGCACCCAAGATCGAGGGTTTTTCTCCCTCTTCCCACAAGCCGTAGTGCAGGTCTTCCATCCCGGTCAGTTGCTGGGCTGCAACGAGACCTAGTTCTCGACTGTCCACATCGCCCTCTCAGAACCTCGATGGTCGAGTAGACTTTACCGGCCGCAGCCCTGTTCCACAAAGACCGGGCTCAACCTTCCGGAAGGTCGGATTTCAGCAATCGCAGTCCGTTGAACACCACCAAAAGAGAAGCCCCCATGTCGGCAGCGATGGCCATCCAGAGAGTGGCGAGCTGGAGCAAGGCCAGAGCCATGAAGGCGGCTTTCACACCGAGTGCGAAGGCGATGTTTTGGCGAATGATGCGCATCACATGCCGGGAGTGTCGCACGAGCCAAGGGATCTTGGACAAGTCGTCGGACATCAGCGCGATATCGGCGGTTTCGATGGCCGCATCGGTTCCGGTTCCGCCCATGGCGATGCCGAGGGAAGAAACGGCCATGGCGGGAGCGTCGTTGACGCCGTCACCGATCATCGCCACATGGCCGTAGGTTTCGACGAGGCGTTCGACCGCGGAGACTTTGTCCTCAGGAAGAAGTTCGGCTTGATATTCCTCGAGTCCGATGGCCGCCGCAGCCGCAGCGGCCGTCGTTCGGTTGTCCCCCGTCAGCATGATGACATGTTCGACCCCGGCGTCGTGAATGGCTTTGATCGTCGGCGCGGAGGTCTCGCGAATGCGGTCCGATACGCCAATCAGGCCACAGACGTGGGAATCGGATCCAAGTGCGACGAGAGTGTGCGCGGCATCCTCGATCTCGAGGGCGGCCTCGTGGACTTCGGGACTTTCGGCTCCTTTTTCGTGCATGAAGCGGTGGCTGCCTATCCAGTAGCGCGTCTCTCCAACGAGCCCTTCGGTTCCTTTGCCCTTGATGTCGCGGATGCTTTCGGCGGAAGGGGCGTCCAAGCCGCGACGCGAGGCTTCTCGCAGGATGGCCCGTGCAATGGGATGCCCGCTCTCCGTCTCGAGCGCAGCCGCACAGGAGATCACTTGATCATCCGTATGGTCGCCGAAAGAGATGATGCTTTCGACTTCCGGAGTTCCATAAGTCAGCGTACCGGTCTTATCCATGGCCAATGCGCGCAGCTTCGCGGGCATCTCCAAGAACATCCCGCCCTTGATCAACACCCCCGCCCGGGCCGCCGCAGCGAGGCCAGCGACGATGCTGACCGGTGTGGAGATGACCAAAGCGCAGGGACAGGCGATGACCAGCATGACCAGCGCCTGGTAGAACCATCGGCTCCATGCGCCGTCGATCAGTAGAGGGGGAAGAAGTGCGACGCAGAGCGCGAGCAGCATCATCGCCGGCGTGTAGTAGCGCGCGAAAGTATCGACCCACTGCTCGGAGTGCGAGCGACGGGATTGCGCATCTTCCACCATGTGGATGATGCGCGCCAAGGTCGAATCATCCGCGGTTTTCGTGCTTCGGAATTCGAAGGCTCCGTCACCGTTGATCGTTCCCGCGAAGACATCGTCGCCGTCTTTCTTGGGCACGGGAATCGACTCGCCCGTGATCGGAGCTTGATTGACCGTGGTCTCGCCTTTGGTCACGACGCCATCGAGCGGTATCTTTTCGCCGGGACGAACGAGAACGGTGGAACCGATGGGAACGTGTTCGATGGTTTTCTCGAGAACTTCGCCGCTTTGTGGATCGATGAAGCGAGCGGTCGTAGGCGAGTAGTCCATCAAGGCGCTGATGGCTCGTCGCGCACGTCCGACGCTCCATGACTCGAGGACCAGCGAGACGGAAAAAAGGAAGGTGACGGCAGCCGCCTCGAACCATTCGCCGATGATCGCAGCACCGATGACCGCGACGGTCATCAGCAAGTTGATATCCGGCCGGAGGCGGCGCGCCGAAAGGAAAGCCTTGGGGGCGATAAACCAGGCGCCGGCGACGGCGCCGAGCGCATAAAGCACAATGGATACCGTGGGAAGAGCCTTGTCCTCGCCCCCACCGCTGAGCGCATGCAGCAGGCTTCCGTGCGTAAGCCAGTGCAGCAAGAAACCGCCGCCGGTCAGGCAGCCGCTCGCCGTCGCCATGACGGTGCGACCGTGTCGAGACCAGAAGGTCTCGTTCGACTCCTGTCGGTGGTTCAGCCATGGCAGAGCAGTCATTCCCGTCGTCGCGACTGCGGCGAGCACAGCCTCTTGCATGGCATCGACGATGGCGGCATCTCCACCGTCGGTCGAGCGCACGATCATCTTGCCGCTGAGAACGTCGAATCGAAGCTCAGCGATGCCGGGCACATCGGCCAAGGCTTGCCTGAGAGCAGCGACCTCCTCGCTGCAGTCCATTCCCACGATCTTGTACGATTGCTCGCGCATGGCTCTCTCTCTCGAGAGGGCGGAGTCTTAGGCCGCCGTCTCGCCGCGTTCACCGGTGCTGATGCGCACCGCCTGCTCGATGGCGCTCACGTAGATCTTTCCATCTCCCTTGAGGCCGGTGTGCGCCGACTTTTCGATGGTGGAGACCACCTCGTCGACCAGCGCCTCGCGGCAGACCAATTCGATCTTGACGCCGGGATTGCGTTCGTTTCCGCCGGCCGTACTGCGCCACCCGGCCCCGAAGCCGCTGGAGTTTAGGATGCTGACGCCGCTCAGACCGTCAATCTTGCGCAACGCACTCATCACCGCGTCGAGTTTGTGCTTTTTTATGTAGGCCTTGATTTCTTTCATGGGGATCTCCTTGCTTTAGATTTCCTTCTCGACCTTCACGGCAAACCACTTGTAAAGGGCAGGGACGACGAGAAGTGTCAGAATCGTCGATGTGACCAGTCCGCCGACGACGACCGTTGCCAAAGGCCGCTGAACCTCGCTTCCGGTTCCGCTCGAAAAGAGGAGCGGAATCAGTCCTAGAGCGGTCGTGACGGCTGTCATCAGCACCGGTCTAAGCCGCAGGCAAGCTCCCTGGACCGACGCCTCTTCGAGAGGCACGCCGTCTTGCAAGAGCTGATTCAGGTAGGTGACCAACACCATTCCGTTTTCCAATGCAATTCCGAATAGCGCGATGAAGCCGACCGAGGCAGGGACCGAGAGGTTCTGTCCCGTCAACCACAAGCCGACGATGCCTCCTACCAGAGCCAATGGAATGTTCAGCAGAATGAGAATCGAGTTCTTGAGCGAATTGAAACTGGTGAACAATAGCAGGAACACAACCAGCAAGGTGATGGGTACCACCACGGCGAGTCGCTTGTTGGCTTCCTGCTGCAGCTTGAACTGGCCGCCCCAGGTGACGAGATAGCCGGGTGGAAGTTCGACTTCATCATCGATCGCTTGCCGGGCCTCTTCGACGAAAGATACGATGTCTCGACCCGTCACGTTGCATTGCACGGTGATGAATCGTTGATTGTGCTCTCGAGTGATCTGCCGCGGCCCGACGATCTCTTCGATGAGTGCGAGCTGATCGAGCGGAACCTTGGCCCCGCCCGGAGCGGTGATCAGGAGATGGCGAACCGCATCGATATTGTCTCGGGCCTTTTCGATGAAGCGTACGTAGATGTCGAAGCGCCTGATGCCTTCGAAGATCTGCCCGGCGGTTTCGCCGCCTACCGCGGTGCGAATGACGCTCTGAACATCTTCGACATTGATGCCATAGCGCGCGATGGCTTGGCGGTCGACGGTGATGCGTAACTGCGGTGTACCGCTGACTTGGTCGGCTTGGACATCGGCCGCGCCATCGACCTCGCGCACGACCGCAGCGATTTCGTCGGCTTTGGTCTTGAGAGTATCGAGATCGTCTCCGAAGAGCTTGATGGCCAACTCCGCACGAACGCCTTCGAGCAGTTCATCGACCGTCATGGCGATGGGTTGAGTGAAGTTGGGTAGAATGCCGGGAATCTCGCCGAGCGCCTCGCGAATGACTTCCTGCAGCTCTTCCTGTGTTTCCGCACTGCGCCACTCGTCTCGCGGCTTGAGCAGAATGTACATCTCGGCGCTGTTGACGGGGTCGGTATGGGCTCCGACTTCTCCGCGGCCGATACGCGTCACGGCGCCGGTGACTTCCGGAATGCTGGTCAGTCGTTTTTCGACCAGCATGGTGACCCTGGTACTTTCCCTAAGAGAAATGGAAGGCGCCATCGTCAAGCGAAGGACCATGGTCCCTTCCTGAAGGGTCGGCGTAAACTCCGCGCCGAGTTGGGGAAAGATCACGGCGCCGCAGATCATCAAGACGACGGCCAGAATGACGGCGAGATATCGACGTTGGACAAAGAGCTTCACGAGCGGCCTATACGGCTTCATCAGCCACCGCACGACGAAAACATCGCCGCTTTCGTCCTTCTTCGCCGATGCGCTAGGCCGTTTCATGACGAGAGATGAGATGACCGGAGCGAGGAAGATCGCGAAAAGCAACGATCCAAGCATGGCCAGTGCGACGGTGTACGCCAGGGGGCGGAAAGTTTTCCCCTCGACGCCCTGAAGGGTGAAGAGCGGGAGGAAGACGATGATGATGATGGAAATGGCGAAGAGGATCGGTCGGCCGACCTCGGCACAAGCCCGCGCGATGATGCTGAGAGAGCGTTGATGCGGTTCGGATTTTCTCAGCCACCGGTCGATGTTTTCGACGATGACGATCGTGCCGTCCACCATCATCCCGATCGCAATAGCCAACCCGCCGAGCGACATCAGGTTTGCGGAGATGCCGAAGTAGAACATGCTGAGCGTGGCGAAGAGAACCGAAAACGGGATGGACAGGGCGACGACGATGCTTGGGCGGAACCCGCCCATGAAGACCATGAGAACGACGATCACCAAGCCGATTCCCTGCAAGAGCGCGTCGGTAACGGTCTTGACGCACGCTTCGATGAGCGTCTTCTGCTCGTAGTAGGGGACGACTTTGATCCCCTCGGGGAGAATCTTGTTGATCTCGGCAAGCTTGTCTTCCACGCGGCCGATCACCGTGGAAGAGTTCGTGCCGAAGAGCTTGATGACCATACCCGCAATGACTTCTTCCACGCCATTACGTGTTTGCACGCCGCGACGAACGGCGCCGCCGATTTCGATGTCGGCGAGCTGGCTGAGGAAGACGGGCGTGCCGTCGAGCGTCTTGATGACGATATTTCGCATATCGTCCATGTTGGAGGTGAGGCCCACGGAACGTACGATGAATTCCTCGGCGTCCTTTTCGATGAACTGCGCGCCCACGTTTAGATTGTTGGCGCGGATGGTTTCGACGATCTGATTGATGGTGACATCGAATCGCAGCAAGGCAGACGGATCGACGTTGACATGGTATTGCTTTTCCCAACCGCCGATCCCGAGGATCTCCGTCACGCCCGGTACGGTCTGAAGGTGGAACTTGACCAGCCAATCCTGAATCGTTCGCAATTCTTCGAGCGAGTACTTTCCGCTTTCGTCTTCCAAGTAATAAAAGAGAACGAGGCCCATCCCGGTGGAAATCGGGCCCATGACCGGCTCTCCGAAGCCGGCAGGAATCTGATCCTTCGCTTCTTGCAGCCGCTCATTGAGGACTTGTCTGGCGAAGTAGATATCGGTGCCGTCGTCGAAATAGACGTTTACGACGGACAACCCGAAATTGGAGACGGAACGGATCTTCGCCAAATTCGGCAGCCCGTTCATGGCCGTCTCGATAGGGTAGGTGACGTATTTTTCGACGTCCTCCGGCGACAGCCCTTCCGTCTCGGTGAAGACTTGTACGAGTGACGGAGAGACGTCGGGGAATGCGTCGACAGGGAGCTGCTTGTAGCTATAGAAGCCGGCGGCGATGACCAGCACGCCGAGCACGCTCATCAGTAGACGATTGTGCAGTACGAAGTGAGTCACTCTTTCCATCTCTGCCTCCTTCTCTAGTGGCTGTGCCCATCGACGAAGGCGCCTTTGGAAAGTTGTGCCTTGAGAGTGAACGCACCCCGGCTCACGTAGGCCTGACCGGGTAGCAATCCGGAGACGATCTCAACGTAGTCGTGACTCGTTCGCTTCGTTTCAACCGGTCGCGGCTCGAATCCTTCATCCGTTTGCACGAAGATCAGCGTTCGGCCGTCGATCGTCTGCAGTGCGTTTTTCGGGACGCGTACCTCTACCGGAATGCTGGCCACGGCCACCTTTGCGGTGACGAACTGTCCCGGGCGAAGTTCGCCCTTCGGATTCGGCAGAATCATTCGCGCCTTGGCCGTACGGGTCATTTCTCCTACCAAAGGTCCGACCCAGATGATTTTTCCGGAAACAGAGGGGAAACCATGGCCGATTTCGATCACGGCGGTCTGACCTTGTCGCACCTCGGCCAAATCTTTCTGATAGACGTTGATATCGACCCAGACGGTGGAGAGATCGGCGATGGTGAATGCCGCGGTATCCATCTCGAGAGTCTCTCCAAGCGTAATGTGTTTCTCGATGATCGTTCCGGAGAAGGGTGCCCGGATTTCGAAGTACGTAAAAGAGGGATCGGGATGATCCTTCAGCTTCTTGACGAGATCGGAGAATCCCAGAGCATGCAGCTTTTGCTCCGCGGACTTGATGGCGATCTCCGCTTCGGTCAAGGCTCTCTTGGCTTCGAGGTAGTCCTTTTCTGCGGAGATCTTCTTTTTCCAAAGCATCTCTTCTCGCTCGAGCGAGGCTTGAGCGAGCGCGAGACGGGCCCTTGCGGCGAGAAACTCAGACTTGGCGTCCGCCAAGTCTCGGCTTTCGATGACGGCAAGCGTTTCTCCGGTTTCGACGTAGTCGCCGAGACTCTTGAAGACTTCTCGAACGATGCCCGACAACCTCGGCGGCACATGGGCCAGCCGGTCCGCATTGAGAACGATCTCTCCCGGCAATTCAATGTATTGATCGATGCGGCCCGGTCCGGCGACCTGAATCTCGATCCCGAACTCCTTGATCTCGGCGTCGCTCAAGCGGACGACCTGCTCTTCCTCGCCATGACCTTCGCCCCCTTCTTCGTGGCCGTGACCGTCTTCTTCTTCTCCATGGCCGTGACCATCTTCCTCATGGTCATCTTTGTCATCTCCGTGGGCGTCCGGTTCGGATGCGTGTTCGTCGTGATCGTCTTGCGCCTCAGATGTCGTATCGCGCGCCATGTCATCCGGCGCAGCATTGTTCGGTGTGCAGCCGAGAAGCAGAAGGGCAATGGCGGCCATCGGCAATAGAGAGGCGAAGCGGGCAAATGCGGTGAATAGATGCGATCTCATGATTAGTTCTCCTCTCTCGCGGAAGTCGTGACGGAGTGCAAGGGAGCGCCGATCAGGCGCTCCACATCAGCCTTGGCTTGGTGATAGGCAGCGAGAGCTTCGATGTATTGTCCTTTGACCTCGAAAAGCGTGCGCTGAGCATCCAAGACTTCGAGGAAAGAAAATTTTCCGGCGCGGAAGCCGATGTCGATGGATTCGAAGGCAAGACTCGCAGCCGGGAGGATCTCCTTTTGCAGTGCCTCAGCGGCGGCGAAGGCTGCGCTCAGATTGCGATAAGCGGTTGCCAGATCCGCAGAGACACGGTTTCGCGAGGCCATGCCGGCGTACTGCGTTCGGCTTCGCTCGGCACGCGCAGCGGCGATGCCGCCCTGATTGCGGTCGAAAATGGGGATGGGAATGAAGAAACCGGCGACGAAAGCATTGTCGTCGGATTCTTGAAGATTGCGGATTCCGGCGGCAAGGGTCAGATCCGGAATCGCATTTGCTCGCTCGAGAGAGAGTTGAGCCTCGCTCAACGCCTCTTCGGTTTCCCAGCGGGCGAGGTCGGGATTTTGTTCGAGAAAGGCGGTTAGCCGGCTTCGTGGCGGGATACTGGTCACTTCGCCCAAGGAGCCGACGGCTCGATCGAAATGAGCTTGGTCGTCTCCCCAAAGTGCGGCTAGTTCCATCCGAGCCGAATCGAGCGCGAGGCGCGCCTGTGACTGCGCGACGTGGGAGGCCGAAAGTGTGACTTGCGCCCGGGTGCGCTCGACCGGAGAACTCTCTCCGGCCTCGACGCGGTCAACGACCGTTTGGAAGAACTTCTCGGTCAGGGCGGCGAGTTCGTCGGCTTGGTCGACCATCATCTGAGCGGCGAGAACCGCGACGAAGGCCTTGGTCGTTGAGGTCAGCACATCGAGGCGCGCGGTTTCGAAGTCCCATCCCGCAAGCCTTGCTTGCAGGGTCGCCGCGATGCGGCTTTTCTTGCGCTTGCCGCCAAGCTGAATCAATTGGCTAAGAGCAGCCGTCGTCTCGGTCTGGTCCGTACCGCGATAGACTCCGCTTCCCGAGAAGTTCTCCAGTTCGACTCCGAATTCCGGATTGGGCAACAGTCCGGCCTGTAGTGCTTCCGCTTCTCTCGCGCGGATCTCCCACGAGAAGGTGCTCAGTTGGGGGCTGTAGAGTAGAGCGCGGGCAAGAGCCCGTCGCAGTCTCACCTCGCCACCGCCGACGACTGGATTCGGCTTCACCGCAGTAAGATCGGCATCGCCGGTGGCTAGGTCGCGACCTAGGGGACGCGGCTCCGGCAGCAGATCCGGATCGTATTGCGGTGTCGTGGCCTCGGCCGCCGAGGTCAGCATCACGGCGACTGCCACGAGCATTGGGAAAACTTTCATGAACGGTCCTCCAACATCAAAATTCAAGAGCATGTCGCTGCCATCCAAAAACGAAAAGAGCACGGCGAAAAACACCGGGAAGACATTCCCGTTCACTTTGCTCGTGCTCGAGCGAAGGAAGACTAGATCAAGAGGACGGTGCTGCGGTCGAGAGCGATACGCGACGGCCGAATCCACCGGGCGGAATCGTTCAGGAGGGCACCTCGGACGCCATTCATGATCGCAGGGCTGCGAGTGAGGCGAAGACTTGCCGTCGTAGTGCTCTGTTTGTCGCTTACATCGTTGCCGATACGCGTTGCGGAAGTGCCGGAGGCAAAATAGCCGCTGTCGAACTCTCCGCAGATCACTTCGACGTCGATGCAATCTTGGTGATGTTCGCGTTCGGCGGGCGGGCCGGCCTTAGTGTGACGCGCAGTGCTCGTCGTATCCGGACACGAGAAAGACGAGAAATCGACGTGTCCATCCGATCCGAAGCAAAGAACGACATCGGTATCGGAAGGAAGCCCTGCAACAGAGCCCATCAATCCGATGAGTATGATCGGCAGAATGCGTGGCAAGATCTTCAGCCGGCGAATCATGAGCTACTCATCGTCCTCGTTGCCGCGGTGAACGAGATGGGATTCTCCAACGCGGAGCAGATCCCACACGCATTGATCACCGAGAGAGTAGAGCACGTTTCGTCCTTCTCGTCTGCTGCGCACGAGGCGATGCGCTCTGAGCAAACGCAACTGATGAGATACGGCAGAGTGAGAGATTTCCAGGTTTTCCGAAAGAGCCTGCACGGATGCTTCTTCGTCTCGCACGAGCGAAAGAATGCGCAGCCGGGTGGGATCTCCCAGAATGGAAAACAACTCTGCCAGCTCGTTGGAAAGCATGCGCTCCTCGAAAAACCGCTGCGACGAGGGAGTGCGCATGCGGTGAGTTGCAATGCTTGAAGTATATGATCATAAGTTGCAGATGTCGACAAGATCGATCCCAGAGACGCAACCCACTGTAAAAAAAACGGCTTAGCGAATCCGCAGCGATTGCTCCTTGCCGATATACCCCCAGGGGGTATATTGGCGCCCTCGGTCGAGAATTCCTAGGAAGTGCGTGTTTTGCAACGCGCAGGCTTCTCGCCCGTCAGGAGCGGCTGATGCGTCTCGATGAGAAGGAACGCAAGAAGTTGATCGCTAGGTTGCGGCGAGCGGAGGGGCAGACCGCCGCTCTTCGACGGATGGTCGAGGAAGATAGTTATTGTGTGGATGTGCTGCTGCAGATTTCGGCCGTGCAAGGAGCGTTGGCCAAGGTGGGGGAGATCCTCTTGCGCTCGCACGTTCAAACCTGTGTGGCCGAAGCGTTTATGCACGGCGATGAGGCGGAGCGGCGGCAAAAGGTCGACGAGATGATGGATGTCTTCGCTCGCTTCGGCCGGACCGGTGCGGGGAGGCATCTGCGATGACCCCTGCTTCGCAAGAGCCTAAGTCATGTTGAATTCCATTTGGTCGATTCTGTTGGAGCTTTCGCCTTGGCTGTTGCTAGGGACGGCGATCTCCGTTCTGCTTCACGTCGCCTTGCCTCGAGATTTCATTCATCGTCAGCTTTCGGGGTGGGCAGGGGTGGTCAAAGCGGTCGTGCTCGGTGTTCCGCTGCCGTTGTGCTCCTGCGGCGTGATTCCCGCGGGTCTCGGTCTCAAGCGGGACGGTGCGAGCCATGGCGCAGCGGTCGGATTTCTGATCTCCACTCCTCAGACGGGCGTGGATTCCGTCCTGGTGTCGGCTGCTTTCCTCGGCTGGCCATTTGCGCTGTTCAAGGTGGCCAGTGCTGCGCTGACCGGTCTCGTCGGAGGTTTCATCGCCGAGATGACCGTCAAAGAAGGCGACGAACCCGCGACCGCAGCTCCGGCGGAGCTGAGCCATTCCAGAAGGAGCATCAAGGAGGGAGTCGATCACGGTATGCAGGTGATGCGCGCGATTTGGCGCTGGTTGGTGATCGGCGTTTTGGCCTCGGCCGCTCTCGAGCATTTTCTTCCCGGCGACTTCTTCGATGGATTGACGGTTTATGGCGGTTTGGCGGCCATGCTGGTGGTGCTGGCGATTTCGGTGCCTCTCTACGTCTGTGCGACGGCCTCCGTCCCGATTGCCGCGGCGCTCGTCGCCGCGGGTCTGCCGCCGGGGGCGGCGCTCGTCTTCCTGATGGCAGGGCCGGCGACGAATGTGGCCACGCTTGGCGCGGTTTCGCGCGTGCTGGGAAGAAAATCCCTGATCATCTACTTGCTGACCATCGTCATCGGCAGTGTCGGCCTCGGGGCTGCATTCGACTTTCTGCTCGACGATACCGCCGCGGTCCATGCGCACGAACATGGTTCCGCCGCTTGGTGGGCCGTGGCGAGCACTGTCGTGCTCCTTGCATGGATCGCGTATTTTGTGTTCGAAGATCTCAGACGATTGTGGGCGCGAGCCATGGGTGCGCGCAGCCATGGAGGCGTGAGAATGCGAATTGGTGTAGAAGGAATGAAATGCGGCGGGTGCGTGTCGAAGTTGGAAGATGCGCTGCGTTCGGAGGAAGGTGTTTCCTTCGTGAGCGTCGCGCTTGAACCGGGAGTGGCCACGATCGGCGGGAGCATAGCGAAAACACGCGTGCTCGAGATCATCCGAGAACTCGGGTTCGTCGCCGTCGAAGAGCCGGTTCCCGATGAGTCAGTGTGAGGAATGGGTAAATCCGGCTCGTGCCGGTGATCCCCGCCCTGGAGCAAGATGACAGATGTCGAAGCCAACGAGGTGCACCCACCGTCCCGTGACGCGCAATGTCCTTCTTCACGGAGACCGTCCGGAAGAAAAACGCCGACAGATTCGCGAGTACTTCCACGCGACGTTCGATATCTACGAACGCCTCTTCGAGCCGCTGCGCCGCGATGAGGCGTATTTCTTGCGGCCGGAGCCGCTGCGTCATCCGCTGATTTTCTACTACGGACATACGGCGACCTTCTTCATCAACAAGCTCGTCCTGGCCAAGGTGCTCGATCGGCGCATCGACCCGCGCTTGGAGTCGATCTGTGCGATCGGCGTGGATGAAATGAGCTGGGACGATCTCGACGAAACGCACTACGAATGGCCGAGCGTCGAGGAGGTTCGCGCATACCGCAAGAAGGTCAGGGAAGAAGTCGATCGTGTGATCACGACTCTCCCGCTGACCTTGCCGATCGATTGGGAAAGTCCGTTTTGGGTCATCTTGATGGGGATCGAGCACGAGAGAATTCATCTTGAAACCTCTTCGGTGCTGATTCGTCAGCTTCCGATCGAAGAAGTGCGTCCGCATTCATTTTGGGCACCCTTTTCCGAATCTTCCGAGGCGCCGGAGAACGTCTTGCAGGAGGTTCCGGCGGGAGAGATTTCGGTCGGAAAGACCCGCGACGATCGACTCTACGGATGGGACAACGAATACGGGAGGCACCGCGCGGAAGTTCGTTCATTCGCAGCGAGCCGTTATCTCGTCTCCAACGGCGAGTACCTCGCCTTCGTTCGCGGCGGCGGCTACGAAAACCCCGATTGGTGGACCGAGGAGGGGCAGCGCTGGCTCGCATTCTCGAACCGAAAGCACCCTGTTTTCTGGATCCCGGAAGGCGATGGCTACCGCTACCGCTCCATGCTCGAAGAGCATCCCATGCCCTGGGATTGGCCGGTCGACGTCAACTACCTCGAGGCAAAGGCGTTTTGCCGGTGGAAGAGCGAGAAGCTCGGGCGATCGATTCGCCTGCCGACGGAAGACGAGTGGTATCGCCTCCGCGATCACTGCAATGTTTCCGACGAACCCGAGTGGCAAGAGGCGCCGGGGAACATCAATCTCGAATTTGCGGCGTCGGCATGTCCGGTGACACGCTTTGCGTTTGGTGAGTTTTTCGATGTGATCGGAAACGTCTGGCAGTGGACCGAGACACCGATCGACGGGTTCGATGGATTCACCGTGCATCCGCTCTATGATGATTTTTCGACTCCGACCTTCGACGAACGTCACAACTTGATCAAGGGAGGATCGTTCATTTCGACCGGCAACGAAGTCTCCGCGAGTTCTCGCTATGCGTTTCGGCGGCATTTCTACCAGCATGCGGGGTTTCGTTACATAGAAAGCGATGCTCCGGTGGAAACCCAAGGCAATGTCTACGAGACGGATTCCTTGCTATCCCAGTACTGCGAATTTCACTATGGGGCTCGCTACTTCGATGTGGAGAACTTCCCGAAGGCTTGCAGCGAAATCTGCCTTCAGGCCATGCAAGACGAGGGGGTCGCTCTAGATCGCGCGCTCGACATCGGTTGCGCAACCGGTCGCAGCACGTTCGAACTGGCCAAACAGATACGACGAGTCACGGGACTCGATTTCTCGGCGCGTTTCATTCGGCTTGCCGTCGATTTGCAGGAGAGGGGCCGGCTTCGATACGTGCTTCCGGAAGAGGGCGAACTGGTTTCCTACCACGAACGCACGCTCGATGAACTCGGCCTCGCCGAGACGGCATGCCGCGTGGAGTTCTTCCAGGCCGATGCATGCAATCTCAAGCCGCTCTATTCCGGCTACGATCTCGTTCTGGCGGCAAACCTTCTCGATCGGCTCTATGCGCCGCGCAAGTTCCTTGCTTCGATTCACGAGCGCATTCGTTCGGGAGGACTCTTGGTCCTGACCTCTCCTTACACCTGGCTCGAGGAGTACACGCAAAAAAAGGAGTGGGTCGGCGGATTCAAGCGTGACGGTGAGAATTTCACCACGCTCGACGGACTTCGCGAGATCCTCTCCGCTCACTTCGAGAGGGTCGGCCAACCGCGCAATCTGCCGTTCGTCATCCGCGAGACCCGCCGGAAGTTTCAGCATACGATCGCGGAATTGACCATCTGGAAGAAGCGCTGAGCCCGCACTTTCCTGCTAATCTCCGCAGATGCAAGGTAGGAATCGTGCCGCGCTGACGGCGCTCGTTCTCGTGCTGACTCTGGCTTGGCGCGTCGCGATCTCTGTCGCCGTTGCGCCCGAGTGGGAAAAGAAGCGCGGCATGGCGGTCGCTCCCGACAGCTACACGCATCTAGCTCGAACATTGATCGATCAGAAGGTGCTCGGCTACGGCCGCTACGGAGCGACGCCGACATCGGTCAGAGGCCCGGGTTTTCCGCTATGGCTGGCGGCGGGAATGCTGGTCGGCGGTGATGATCTGGGCTGGTTGCGTCTTTGGGCGAGTCTTCCCGGTGCGTTGGGCGCGGCGCTCATCACTTGGCTGCTTGCCGGGCGTTACGGCTCGGCAGCTGCGGGCGTGGGTGGTTTGCTAGCCGGCTGCCATCCCATTCCGGTTCTCGGTTCGGCTCGCTTGCTCGGTGACGAGTTCTACGGTGTCTTGGGTCTCGTCGCAGCAGCTCTGTTGGCGAAAGCCGTCAGCGATCGAGAAGAAAGGGGAAGTCCGGCTTACGCACTGCTCTTTGGAGGATTCTTGTTCTTGATCGCGCACTTGTTGACGCGGTCGAGCGCGCTATTGACCTGGGTGGCTCTGCTCTTCGTCTTCGTCCTTGTCCGTCCCGGCTTTTGGGAGCGCTTCGGCTCGAGCCGCAAGTCGAATGAGGGTGTTTCGGCGAGTCGTCGACCGATCGTGATCATCTTGATCATTGCGCTCGTGCCGGCGGGAATCTGGTCGTGGCGTACCTCTCGGCTCGAGGGGCGACCGGTCTACATGCACTCGCTGACTGCGTTCAATTTCTGGATCGGAGAAGCCCACCATCGCTACGGCTTTGCAAACACGTGGGAAGAAACGAGGCGCCGAGAACTGCGGCTCGTTTTCGAGCATGGGGGGCTCGACGACGAGAAAATCCTTTCGTTTTCTCACGCCGCACTCGAACCCAAGGCCGTCGCGCACTTGGAGAAACGCCTGCAATCGGAAGCGATCGACCATGTACTGCATCATCCGCTGAACTACGCTTACCGCGGCCTCCACGGCATCTATCGTTTCTGGGTCGCCGCGCAGACCAAGCCATGGCCGCCGGCCTATGTTTTGCCGATCGTAGTCTTCGTGCTACTCGTCATGCTTGGTAGTGTGCGCATTCTGCGGGAGAGGGCAGCCGTCGATCGGCTCGCAGTGGCGCTATTGCTCGCCGTCGTATTGCACAATCTAGCCTATGCGGCCGTGTTGCCGACGGCGAAGATGAGTGCGCAGATCTACCCTTCGGCCGCCTATCTTGCCGGCATCGGAGCTGCGGTGATCGCTCGGCTCAGTGTGCGGAGGCTTGAGGGTTCTTCCTCATAACCCCGTTCGCCGTCAACGCGAAAGCCACTCGTAAAGCTTGCCGGCCGGCCAAGTGTTGATGCAGGACGATGCCGGAAGGCCGCCACGGCGCGCGGTCAGCACGCCGAATTCGAGAAAATCGAAATGTTCGATCGTGTGGGCATCGGAATTGATTGCGAGCAGGCATCCTTTGGCGACGGCTCGCGCGACATGCCGGTCGCGCAGATCGAGACGCATCCAATGGGCATTGATCTCCAAAGCAGTTCCGGTATCGGCGGCTGCTTCAAATAGGCGATCCATGTCCGGAGATAGGCCCTCCCGCTGTGAAATCATGCGGCCCGTGGGATGACCGAGAATCTTTACTGCGGGATGCAGGATCGCAGCGAGCAGGCGTTTGGTAGCGTCTTCACTGCTTTGTCGCAGCGAGACATGAGGCGATGCGACGACGATGTCCAAATCCTCGAGAATCTCGTCTGGGTAGTCCAAGCGGCCGTCGGGAAGAATGTCGACTTCGGAGCCTGCGAGTATTCTGATCCCATCGATCTCGGCGTCGGCGGCACGAACGGCCTCGATCTGAGTTCGCAGCCGATCGATGCTCAGCCCATTGGAGATCACACTGCTTCGCGAATGATCCGTAACGGCCAGCGTGTGAAAGCCGAGCGATCGTGCGTGGCGAGCCATTGCTTCGATGCTCAACTTGCCGTCGCTAGCGAGTGTGTGGGTATGAAGGTCTGCTCGGAGCAGACTCCGTTCGACGAGCTTATCGGGAAGCTCTTCTAGAGGCCATCGTTCCTCCCGAAGTTCCGGGGGAATCATCTCGAGGCCGAGTGCGCGATAGATGTCGAATTCCTCGGCTTCGGCGACGAGTCGTTCCGTATCCTCTCGAGCGTCTTTGGCGGAATCCTCGAACAGTCCGTATTCGTTGAGGCGCATTCCGCGCTTGCCGGCACGTTCGCGCAAGGCGACATTGTGTTCTTTCGATCCGGTGAAGTACAGCCATGCCGCTCCGAATTGCCGGTTTTCGACGATGCGCAGGTCCACCTGCAAGGCATGGCCGCCGGCGGCGATGCGGACGGAAGACTTGCTTTCGCCGGCAGCGAGCACCTGCGTGACCGAGGGATGTTCGACGAAGGCCTTGCGCATCGCGAGCGGGTCGGCGCAGGACACGAGCAGATCGATATCGCCGATCGTCTCTCGCCCGCGTCGAAGGCTGCCTGCGTATTCGACTCGCTGTGCGCCGGGTTGTTTCTCGAGGAAGTCGACGAAGTCGAGAGCGATGGGAAGTGCTTTGCCGATGGGAATGCGACCAGCGGATTGCGCGCGAAAGTCGAGAGCCTTCTTGATGTTTTCGATGCTCTTCTTGCCCATGCGCGGCAAAGCCGCGAAGTCGGGAGAGTCGAGACCTGCGCGAAGTTCCTCGATGGTCTCGATGCCGAGGCGCTCCCAGATCATCTTCACGGCCTTCGGGCCGAGGCCGGGAACGTCCAGCAGATCGAAAAGACCCGCGGGGATGCGCGAGACGAGATCTTCGTGTTCTTCGATCTTGCCGCTAGCGACGAACTCGAGGATCTTGGCGGCCAAGCCCTTGCCGATTCCGGGAATGGCGGTCAGTCGCGCCACCGCACTTTCGGGATCTCTGCCGACCAGCATCTCCACTTCTTCATCGAGCGAGTCGATCACCCGCGCAGCGCGTGCGAGCGCGTTGATACGGAAGCGGTTCTCGCCGAGAAGCTCCAAGGCGACGGCCATCTGTCGGAGTTTTTCTTCGAGCACGGAATTGCTTTTCATCATCATCTCGCGGGGACGAAGCCGTTGCCGATGCAATAGGCTAGCGCGGGATTCCAGGTCGGGTCGAATTCCAGCGCGCGAGCACAAGCCCGCCGCGTGGCAGCGAGGTCGCCGAGCCGCTCATGCGCCATGGCCAAGCCAAGCCACGCCCTCGGCTGCTCCGGTGCGATCTCCAGCGCGTGGAGGAAGGTTTGCTCGGCGGCTGGGGCATCTCCGGATTTCAATTGGCGTGGTCCGAGTGCCAGCAAGAGGTTGAGCTGATGGGGGTGAACTTTGACGGCCTCTTCCAGAATCGGACGGGTCGCCTCGGGTGATGGATCGCAGTGGAAGCGAATCATGGCGGCGAGTCCGAGATCATTTCTGCGCCGAGGAGAGACCTGCCGACTTTCTTCGACGGCCTCGTCACAAGCCCCACGCTTTACGGCATCGAGCGCGCGAGCGAGGGCCGCTTGGCCGCGCAGATCTTCGATGGCCAGAGTGCAGACGGCCAAGGCGGCCGCTAACCAGGCGATGGGTGCGAGTTTTTTTCTGAAGGGGATCTTCGGCATCGAGCGCAACGAAGCCGGCCTGCCGACCGGCCAAAGCGCACCGATCAGGGTGGCGGCAAGTGCCGAGGTGGCAGGCGAGTGCCACGGGAACGACACCATCGAATGAACGAGGATCCCGGCGAGTGCCGCTCGTTGACCTGAAGTCACCAGGACATCGCGCGCGTCGCAACGACGCCGTCTCCAGCCGACGATGACGACGACGTTTAGGGCGAGCCACACTCCGGCTGCCGGGAGTCCCCACTCGACGGCGGTTTCCAGAAAATCGTTGTGCACATGGCGAGGTTGTCGCGCAAGGCCAAAATCGGGAGTCTCGCGGCGGGCTTGGTGGTAGAGCGGATACTCGACGGCGAAGCGTCCACTGCCGACACCGATCAGGGGGTGGGCTTCGATCATGGCTGTCGCGTTCGCCCAGAGCGCTTTGCGTATTTCGACCGATTCCCCGCTTGCCCGAGCCAGCATGCCGAGCGTGCGGGTTGCGGTCGGTAGACTCTCACCGGACCGTACCGGTATGAAGAGTGCGATGGCTGCGAAAATGCCCACGGCGAGCAGCGCGCCTTTCGATCTTGCGAACAAAGCGCGCCTAGCGTCTGCTTTCGGAAACGCGAGGAGGGTCAAGACGAGCAACGCCACGGCGACGGCCAGCCACCCACCTCGACTTCGCGTGGCGATCAGGGCGGCCACCGTGGTCGCGGTGGCCATGGCGAGCATCCAGCGCCGGCGCTCATTTTCGGCTGAAACGAGCGCGCCGAGTAGAAGGGGGACGAGCGGCACCAGCCATGCGGCGGCGACGTTTCGGTTGATGAAGGGGCCGGCAGGAGGCGCTGCCGAAGGAAAAACACTCCAGGCGAACCAAGCTTCGCTCAGGATCGGCAGCGAGACGAAGAGCGTCGCCAAGCTCAACACCGGCGCCAAACGCAAGTCGGGAGCAAGAATGCTCCCCTCTCTCGTCCGTGTGGCCGCTAGGGCGAAGAACCAGGGAGCGATGGAAATCAGGGTGTCGCGCAAGGTGGGCGACCATTCCGGTCTTGGTGCGGCGAGCAGCGAGAGACCGGCCATGGCGGAGAGTGCAAGAACGGCGGCGAGCAGAGAGCCCGGCAGGGCGGAGGTTCCCGGTCGTACCCGCCAGGCCAACGAGAGCATGGCCAAGACGGGAAGCAGACCCTCCCGAAGTGCTCTTCCCGGCTCCTCGAAACCGGGCCAGCAGGCGATCGCAAGCAGGAGCAGCGCCGGGGCGAGCGGCGATTCGAACGGAAGCCGCCGGTCGTGTTTCACGCCGTCGTCCTCGGAGCCTGCGCGGTAGAAATGGACATGAGCACGCTGCCGATTCTCCCTTTGCGGCCTTCGCGGCTTTGCGCGTGTCGCCTTCTCCGCCTCATCAGCGATCGTCACAAAATCACAGGATAGAACGAGAGGCGGTCGCGCCAAGCCGCCAAGCCCGTAGAGGTAGAGAATCGGCAGCGAACCACGGTCCGGCATTTTCTATCGCGCAGGCTCCCGGCGCGCAACCCGCGAGCCCGGGACGCGGATGCCGAGAGCGGAGATAGCCTACAGTATTCTCGTAGCCGAGAGTTTCAAATGGCGATAGTTTCGGCTATCGTAAGGGCGCCGGATCGCGGGGGAGAGCGAAAGGGGAAACGAAATGCACGGTGGGACGAACGATCAGCAGGGGAATTTCCAAGAGCACAAGCGCGAGCTAGGGCTAGCTCTTGCCGGTCACATGAAAGACGGGGCCTGGGACGGAGAAAAAATTCGCGTCGCTCACGGTCCTTACTCGATCACGCTCGACTGCCACGCCGAGATCGGAGGCCTCTCTTCGCAGGTCGTCACTCGATTCCGGGCAGCCTATACGAACAGTGATGGTTTTTCCTTTCGCATTCGGCGTCGGACTTGGGCTACCGAATTGGTGAAGTTGATCGGCACGCAAGACATCGAAGTCGGAGACGAACCTTTCGACCACGAGTTCGTCTTGCAGGCCAACGAGCCGAATGAGTTCTTGCGCTTCATGGAGAGCGAAGAAATCCGCCGCGAGCTTCTGGAGAGCGATGCTCTGCTGGTCGAAGTTCGCCCGGACGACGGTTGGTTCGGTCCGGAGTTTCCGGAGGGCGTCGATGAACTCTACTTGGAGTTGCCCGGCCGGGTCACCGATGCGGAAGTGATCGAGAAGCACTACGACCTCTTCGCGGACATTCTCGATCAGCTCGAGAAGATCGGCTCAGCCAAGGGCAAGCCCCGCGACCCTGGGTTGTAGTCCATGAGCCTGCCCGCCTATGGCCCCAAACCCTCGTGGCTGAAGATCAAGCTCGCAACGGGTCGGACCTACAACAAGGTGCGGAAGCTCGCTGAGGGGCTCGATCTTCACACGATCTGCACCGAAGGGCACTGCCCCAACATCTATGAGTGCTGGAGCCAAGGCACCGCGACATTCATGATTCTCGGCGATGTCTGTACTCGGCGCTGCGGGTTCTGCAACGTCAAGACGGGCTTGCCCTCTGCGCCTCCCGACGAGGACGAAGCGCGCCGCGTGGCCGAGGCCGTGGCTCATCTCGGACTGAAGCACGCGGTGATCACTTCGGTTGATCGCGACGATCTATCCGACGGCGGTGCGTCGGTTTTTGCGAGCACGGTCGAGGCGATCCGCATTGCCGCACCGAATTGTGCCGTCGAGGTGCTCACGCCGGATTTCAAGCAAGATCAGGACCGCGCACTGAATGTGGTGCTCGAGGCGCGACCGGAAATCTTCTCTCACAATATCGAGACCGTGCCCTCGCTTTATCGTACGGCAAGACCCGGTTCGCGTTTCGAGACCTCTGTTGGATTGTTGCGCGCCGCGTCTTCGCGGAAAAGCGAGTTCGAGGGGCATACCAAAACGGCGATGATGCTCGGATTGGGGGAAAAGGCCGCCGAGATCGAAGAGACGATGCAACGCGTGGTCGATGCCGGCGTCGATGTCTTGACTCTGGGGCAGTACCTCAGGCCCACCCCGTCCCACTTGCCGGTTGCTCGCTATGTCGAGCCCGAAGAGTTCGAGCGGTGGCGCTGCCGGGGGTTGGAGATGGGCTTCGGGCATGTCGAATCGGGCCCGCTGGTACGCTCTTCCTATCATGCCCAAGAGCACCGGCCCGGCGAGCCTGCGCGCTGAGAACGTATGGTCGAAGTGTCCATCCGAGGTCTTTTTCACGGATTCCGGTGAAACCCGCGCGGCGTCCTCCTGGACTCAGCGAAGAAGGGCTTTTCGGGATCGCTCAGGCTCGGCTTTTCTACTGCGCACGCGAGGCCTATTCCAATGAAGCGGATTCCGATACGACCTTGCAGGCGAGCGCCTCGGAACCGGCGGCGCTGATCAGAGTCAGCCAAGACGATTTCGGCTCGAGCTTGAGCCATGCTGCGACGAGCGAAGCCGCCTCGCGCGCTGCGGGCCGCGCGCAATGGTTTTGCGCGAGCGCCGCCACGGCGCGGAGGGCGGCACGTCGCCGTTGCTTGTTCGATCCTCGCAGAACCGCGCGGCAGCGCAGGGCACCGGAAGCGACGACGTAGGCGATCCACTCCTGTGCTGGAGGCATGGCGCGTGCCGCCGAGACACCGAAGTCGAAATGCCCCGGATGGGGTCCGTTTGCCAGCGACACTTCGTCCCGCGTTTCTGATCTTCCCCCCGCTTCAACAAAGCGTGCGCCTCTCGCTTGCGCCGCCTCGATTTGCTTCTTGTTTCCCCGCGTGTTTCGGGGAAGCAAAAGGATCCCGTCTTCCGGCGGCACCCCATGGACTCTTCGCTGCGTGTTGAGTTCGGGCTTCCAACGGCGTATGAGTCGGGCTTCGAGAATCATCGCATCGAGCGGCGTGTCGGTTGACTCCGTCTCCATCGCGTCGGCACGTGCTCGAATGGCCCGGTCCTTCTCATCGCGTGGCGGCCCCATGAAACAAGAGCAGACGCGGCGTCTTAGATGGCGCGATTGCCCGACATAGAGTTCGCGACCGCATCGTTCCCGAAAGATGTAGATTCCCGGGCCGTCATCGATTTGTCCGAGTTCGGCGAGTCCGAAGCTCTTTCGCGAAAAATCCGCGGTCTCCAACCGTTCATCGAGCATCTGCTCGAGACCTACGAAGTCGAAGACGTTCCTCGACATCAGAATGTCGACTAGTGCTTTCCAAACGGATGCGAT